>NZ_JBFAHB010000034.1:0-92914 GCF_040653975.1 Kribbella sp. NPDC050820 | reverse complement strand
ATCCCTCGACGGCCCATCATCAGCCTGCGCTCGTCGGCATCAACGTCGTTCATGCTCGCTACGCTGCGCGTGCTCCACGTTGACCCCTCCCACACACACCCTGCCAACACCTCCTACCGAGGGAAGGTCCCCTTCAGGGTCTATCAGCCGAGAACGAGGAAGCCGTCGCGGAGCGGGTCACGTGGATCGATGGTCCACTCCGCCGTGCCGGTGACGTACGCCGTACCGGTGATCCGGTTGCGCACGCCGGGAATGCCGCCGACGTCGACGTGCTCCACCGGAACAGCGGTAAAGGTTTCGCCGGTGATGCTCTCGTGGACGAGTGCTTCACCGAGTCCCAGGCGGCCGCGCGCGACAAGAGTCGATGCCCGGGCGGAGGTGCCGGTGCCGCAAGGGGAGCGGTCGGCGCCTCCGGGCCTGATGACCACCGAACAGAGGTTGGTCGCATCCGTACGGCGTGGCGGCCCGATGAACTGCACATGTGTGACTCCCTCGATCCCTTCCAGTACAGGGTGTTTGACGGCGATCGACGAGTTGACCACGTCGCGGACGGTCTCGGCGAGCAGGATGCGCCGGCCGACCCGCGGGTCGGCCAGGTCCAGACCGACCGCGGACGCGTCGACGATCGCGTAGAAGTTTCCGCCCCAGGCGATGTCGACCTGGATCGTCCCGACGCCGGGCAGCGTGATGTCGACGTCCCGGGCGTAGAGGAACGACGGCGTGGAGGTGAAGGTCACGCTGGTGACCCGCTGGTCCTGGACGTTGGCCACGGCCTCGATCAGTCCCGCAGGTGTGTCGAGCACCAGCTCGGTGGCCGGCGCGGTCACCGGGACCAGGTCGTGCTGGATCAGCACCGTGACCAGGCCGATCGTGTCGTGGCCGCACATCGGCAGGTGGCCACTCGCCTCGATGTAGAGCACGCCCACGTCGGCGCGCGGATCGCAGGGCGGCAGCACGATGCAGCCGGACATCACCGAGTGACCACGGGGCTCGAACATCAGCGCCGTACGGACCCAGTCGTGCCGGGCCTCGAGGTCGTGCATCTTGGCGAGCATCGTGTCGCCGGACAGGCCGGGGACGCCGGAGACCACGGTGCGGGTCGGGTTGCCGGCCGTGTGGGACTCGATGGTGCGGAAAGTGGTCATGACAGTGCGGTCTCTCCCCAGAGATCGGCGACGGTGTAGCCGCGCGGGAACGGGTCGTCGGGGTGCAGCACGTGCTGGTGGAAGCCGGTGATCCAGGCCCGGCCGCGGATCGAGGGCACGACCGCGTCGCGATCGCCGACGCGAACCCGTTCGTGCAGCAGGCCTTCGAACCGGGTCCCCAGAACGCCTTGGTGGAGGTACGGCGTGTGCAGCCCGAGCTCACCGCGGGCGTGCAGACAGGCCATCCGGGCCGACGTACCCGTACCGCAAGGCGAACGGTCCAGTACGCCGCGCCAGGTCTCGGGACAGTTCGCGTCGAGTGCCCCGGTCGGCAGGATCACGCTGTTGCGACCGGACACCCCGGGATCGGTAGCCGGCCCGTGCAGCATCGCGAGCGAGATGTGGCTCAGATTGTCGTCGTGCGGATGTTTGACCGCCACCTGTTGGCGCGCCGAGGCGAGCAATGCGGCGCCCGCGCGGACCAGGGCCGGTGCGTTCGCGGCGCCGAGCTCGACTCCGAGCGCCGACGCCGGTGCCTGGACGTAGTACTGCCCCCCGAAGGCGATGTCGGCTCGCACCGTCCCGTACTCGAGTACGTCGATCGGCGTGTCCAACGACTCCACCCACGACGGCACGTTCCGTACCTCGACGTCGCGGACCTTGGTGCCCTCGACGCGGGCCGTGGCCTGGACCAGACCGGCCGCGGTGTCGATCCGGACGACGGTCTCCGGCGCGCGCAGCGGCAGCGCCCCGGTCTCCAGGATGGCCGTGACAGCGCACATCGTGTTGCTGCCCGACATCGGCCGGAACCCGCCCTGCTCGAAGATCACGATCGAGACGTCCGCGTCGGCCCTGACCGGCGGCATCACCACGACCCCGCACAGCGCCGGATGCCCGCGCGGCTCGCGCAGGAGCAGCCGACGCAGGTCGTCCAGGTGCTCGGCGCACCAGGCCAACCGTTCGGACATCGTCGCTCCGCGGACTCGGAGGTTTCCGCCGAGCAGGACCCGGCCCGGCTCGCCCTCCGCATGCACGTCGACCGACGAGACCACCAGCACGCCGTCCATCTGCAGCTCCTGACCTGGATTCTCGTGACCCCTTGACACCGGGGTACGCCGCTCCTACCTTCAACGCTACTGCAGATTGTATGACGATCTGCACTTTCCGAGAAGACCCGACGCGGGGCAGCACAAGGAGTCACCGACCATGACCAAGACCACGAAGATCTCCCTGGCGGTCATCGCCGCCGTGGTGCTCGCCCTCGCGGGCGGCTACGTCGGCGCGGGCTGGCGAGGCGGGAGTGCCGCCGCGTCGTCCGCCGAGGCCGGATCGTGGATGAAGGACGTCCAGTCCCGCGGCGAGCTGCGAGTGGGCGTCGCGATCGCGCCGCCGATGACGGTGGAGAAGAGCGGCAAGCTGGGCGGCCCGAACCTGATCCCGCTGCAGCACCTGGCCGAGTCCCTCGGCGTCAAGCTGACCCCGGTGTCGGCGACCTGGAACAACATCGTCGCCGGCCTGCAGGCGGGCCGGTACGACGTGGCGGCCAACCTGGACGCGACCATCGAGCGGGCCAAGGCGATCCAGTTCTCCGATCCGGTGTACGAGTACCAGGGCGTCTTCGTGGTCAAGGCGGCATCGCCGTACCGAACGTCCACCGAGGTGCTGAAGTCCGGCAAGCCGGTCGCAGTCGCGCAGGGCAGCGCTCCGGCCGCCGCGGTCGCCGACGCCGGCGCCAAGGTGCTCGAGCTGGCGGACTACACCAACGGGCTGCAGGCGCTCAAGGCCGACCGGGCCATTGCCGTGTTCGCCGACCTGCCGACCGCCGAGTCGCAGGCGCAGGCCGACGCGTCGGTCAAGATCGTCGTCCCGGAGCCCGGCATCTACGCCGCCGGCGCGGGGTACGGCGTGCCCAACGACATGGACGCGCGGTCACTGCAGTTGCTCAACGTCGCCATCAACCACACCCGGCTCAGCGGTGAGCTGGAGCGTGCGTACGCCGAGGAGAGCTACCTGCCGATCGACCGGCTCGGCTCCCTGGCCAAGCAGTAGACCGGCACCCGACGGAAGCGTGGACCTGTCATGACCGAGCAAGACTTCGACTGGGGCGCCGTCGCCGACGCGTGGCCACAGCTGATCAGCGGGCTGGGCGTCACCCTGCAGATCGCCGCCATCACGATCGTGCTGAGCATGATCCTCGCCGTACCGGTCGCCGTGGCCCGGATGTCCACGATCGAGATCGTCCGGTGGGTCGCGCAGATCTACATCGAGATCTTCCGGTGCACCCCGATGCTGGTGCAGCTTTTCTGGATCTACTACGCGTTGCCGGCGCTGACCGGGATCACCATCCCCGGGTTCGCGTCCGCGGTGATCGCGTTGACCGCGAACCTGACCGCGTTCATGGCCGAGGCGTACCGCAGCGGCTTCCAGGCGGTGCCGGTCGAGCAGATCGAGGCCGGCAAGATGCTTCGGCTGAGCCGGTTCCAGCAGTTGCGCCACATCATCGTGCCGCAGGCGCTGCGCCAGCAGATCCCGGTGATCCTGTCGCTGAACATCTCGATGTTCAAGGACACCGCGCTGGTCTCGACGATCGCCGTCCACGACCTGATGTTCCAGGCCAACACCGCCGCGACCGAGACGTACCGGGCGCTGGAGTTCTTCACCACGGCCGCCGCCGTCTATTTCTGCATCGCCTTCCCCGTCTCGCTGTTCACCAGCTACCTCGAGCGCCGCGGCCAGCTCGCCCGGGCCGGCCGGGCACCGATCATCAAACCGCGCAAGCCCGAGCTGACAGGAGTGAAGTCATGAGCGTCGGTACGGCGGACGCCACCGCACCACTGGTCTCGGCCACCAACCTGGCCAAGCAGTTCCACGGTCGCAAGGTGCTCGACGGGGTGGACTTCGACGTCGCCTCCGGGGAGGTCAGCGTGATCATCGGCAAGAGCGGCTCGGGCAAGTCGACGCTGCTGCGGGTGATCGCCGGTCTCGAGGACCCGGAGGACGGTGACGTCACCATCGACGGCGTGGTCGTCCGCACCGGCGGCGCTCGTACGGCGGACTGGAACCACGGAGCCGCCAAGGTCGGCATGGTGTTCCAGAGCTACACGCTGTGGCCGCACATGAACGTGCTCGACAATCTCATCCTCGCGCCGCGCAAGATCCTCGGGCTGTCGGCCGGCGAGGCGGAGGCCCGGGCCGAGCAGGCGCTGGCCGAGGTCGGGATGGCAGAGCACATCCGGAGCCGCTCGACCCAGCTCTCCGGCGGCGAGCGGCAGCGGGTCGCCATCGCCCGGGCGCTGATGATGCGCCCCCAGGTCCTGCTGTGCGACGAGATCACGTCGGCACTCGACCCGCCGGTCGCGGCCGAGGTGCTGGGGGTGCTGGCCCGGCTCAAGCAGGAGGAAGGGCTGGCCGTCGTACTGGTCACCCACGACATGGCGTTCGCGTCCAAGGCCGCCGACCGGGTCGTCTTCTTCTCGAACGGCCGGATCGCGGTCGATGCCACGCCCGACAAGGCGTTCAACGACTGCGACAACCCCGAGCTCAAGGCGTTCGTCGATGCCGTCCGGATCGACTGACCTGTCCCGAACCCCAACAATTACTGGAGATCTTCAATGACTGATAGCGTCCAGCTGCAGGGCGTCCTGGTAGCACTCGTGACCCCCTTCACCGCCGACGGATCCGCGATCGACGTCGAGATGCTCGATGCCCAGGTGAATCGGCTGATCGCCGCCGGTGTCCACGGCCTGGTGCCCGGCGGAAGCACCGGCGAGTTCACCGCGCTCACCGTGGCGGAGCGCAAGCTGCTCACCGAGGCCTGTGTGAAAGCGGCCGACGGGCGGGTGCCGGTCATCGCGGGCACCGGGGCGTTGTCGGGTGCCGAGACCGTGGAGCTCAGCCGGCACGCGGCCGAGGTCGGGGCGTCCGCGCTCATGGTGGTGCCACCCTTCTACGACGCGCCGAGTCTCGACGAGGTCAGGTCGCACCTGGCCGCCGTACGCGAGGCATCCCAGCTGCCGATCGTGTACTACAACATCCCGTCGGCCACCGGGGTGAAACTGAGCCCGGCCGAGATCGCGGGGCTGGCGGACATCGAGGGAGTGGGCTACCTCAAGGACACCTCGGGCGATGCGGTGGGACTGAGCGAGCTACTGGTCGCCCACTCCGGCCGGATCACGGCCTTCAACGGCTGGGACACGCTCACGTTCTTCGGTCTGGTCAGCGGCGCCAAGGGCACGGTGTGGGGTGCGACCAACGTGATACCGGAGCTGTCCATGCAGCTGTGGGACGCGGTTGCGGTCCGCGGCGATCTCGCCGAGGGACGGCGGTTGTGGGACAAGATCTGGCCGGTCTGCAACTTCCTCGAGTCGTACAACTACGCCGCTGCGGTCAAGACCGGCCTCGAGTTGATCGGGCACCCCGCCGGGCCGGTCCGGGCGCCGTTCGCCTTGCTCGACGACAGCGCGCGGGCCGAGTTCACCAAGATCCTGGACGCCGCCGGCGTTCTCTGACCTACTGAATCGAAGGAGGGCGCAGTGAGGATCGTCGTGGTCGGTGCGGGTGTCGTCGGTCTGGCCTGTGGCTACGAACTGCTCCGGGACGGGCATGACGTTGTCGTGCTGGACAGCGCGAGCGCCGGCCAGGCCGCGTCGCACGGGAACGCGGCCAAGGTCGCCGTCGCCGAGGCCGGCCCGGTCCCGGCGCCCGGCATGGTGGTCCAGGGCCTGAAGTGGATGCTGCGCCCGGACAGCCCGCTGTACGTGAAGCCGTCGCTGTCGCCGCCGTTCCTGCGGTTCCTGCTCGCGATGGCCCGGAACTGCACCGAGACGCAGTTCCGGGCCGGGCTGGCTCTGAACCTCCGGATCGCGACGCAGGCCGACGAACTGTTCGACGAGTGGCGGGACGCCGGTCTGCACTTCGAGTTGCACCGACGCGGTGTCCTGCTGGCGTACGAGAACCGGGCCCACTTCGAGCACCGGTTGCGGTACCAGGACGTGTTCTCCTCGTACGGCGCAGAGCCCGATGTCCTGGATGCTGCCGGGGTGCACGACGTTGAGCCGGCACTGTCCGATCGGATCCGGTACGGGCTGTTCTATCCACGCGACCGGCAACTCGAGCCGGACTCGCTCACGTCCGCTCTGGTGGAGCACATCTCGAAGCTCGGCGGCTCGGTGCGTGAAGACACGGCCGTGGCCGGCTTCGACCGCGGCCCGGGTGGCGTGATCGGCGTACGCACCGGCAACGGCGAGCGGCTGGGGTGCGACGGCGTGGTGCTGGCGGCCGGCGTCTGGACGGGACCGCTGTGCGAGAGGCTCGGCGTTCCGGTTCCGATCCAGGCGGGGAAGGGGTACAGCGTCGACTACCGTCCGGAGCCCCTCAGATTGCGGACGTCGCTGACGTTCGAGGACGCTCACGTCGCCGTCACACCGTTGGACGGGCTGATTCGCGTGGCCGGCACGATGGAGTTCGCCGGGTTCGACACGTCGATCAACGCGCGGCGGATCGAGGCCGTGCAGCGTGCGGCCGCGGTGGGATTCCGGGACTGGGATCCGGCCGCTGCGCACGAGCCGGCCTGGGCCGGGATGCGGCCGATGACGCCGGACGGGCTGCCCGTGGTCGGTCCGCTCACCGACGGTGGCAACGTCTGGGTCGCGTCGGGGCACGGCATGCTCGGTCTCACCCAGGCGCCGGCGACCGCTCAGACGATCCGGCGGCTGGTCCGTGGCGAGGCCCCCGATCCCGCGACCAGCCCGGCTCGGTTCCGGCGCCAGGCGGGGCGGCGACCTCGAAGTGCAGACAATCTGCAATCATGGTCCGGGTAGACGAAGGGCGGTCGGATGAGTACCCAACGCACGGACTCGGCACTGGCTCCGGTCAGCAACGTGACTCGGCGCGAGGTGGTGGTGGACGCCATTCGGCGCGCGCTGCTCTCGGGCGAACTGGTTCCCGGGCAGCGGGTCAAGGAGGCGCCGCTGGCGGAGTTGCTCGGCGTGAGCCGGCCGACCGTGCGCGAGGCGATCTACCAACTCGTCCACGAGGGTTCGCTGGTCCAGACGCCGTACAAGGGGATCACTGTCGCCGAACCAAGTCCGCAGGACCTGCTCGACGTGGCGCAGGTCCGGGTGTCGCTGGAGACGCTCGCCGCGCTGCACCTCTCCGAGCATCCGGACGGCGACGGGATGAGGAAGCTGCGCGCCGCGCTGAAGACCCATCTGGATGCGATCGAGGAAGGCGACCTGGTGCAGGTCGACATGACTCACCTCGACCTGCACCGGACGCTGTGGGAGGCGTCGGAGAACCAGATGCTGATGCGGATCTGGCCGTTGGTGGAGTCCCAGATCCGGATGGCGATGAGCCTCGACCAGGCCACCCGGTCCGACCTTGCCCGCGACGCCGAGCTGCACCGGCGGCTGGTCGACGTGATCGCCAGTGGCGACAAGGCGGCGATCACCGCCGAGGTCCGCGACCACATCGCGAACAGCGCCGACGAGATCGTCCGGCTGATCGAAGCAGGCAAGTCGGCCTGAGCTCCCGGCGGTCCAGTTCCGGTACGGCGTCCGTCGTACCGGCCGATCACGCATGCCCTGGAGACTTCTCATGAACACCGGCAACTACATCGGGGGCAAGGCGGGCGTCGGCCGAGGCCCGGAACTCGCCGTGGTCGACCCGTCGAACGGGAAGACGATCCGGACCTACCGCAGTGACGACGAGCAGGGTGTCGAGGCCGCGCTCGACGCTGCGCACGACGCCTTCGCGGAGTGGTCGCGAGCGACACCGGCCGAGCGCTCGGGGATCCTGCACCGGCTCGCGGCCGAGCTCGAAGCGATCTCCGAGGAACTCGCCCAGGCCGAGACCGCGCAGACCGGGAAGCCGATCCGGCTCAGCCGTGAGTTCGACGTTCCCGGGTCGATCGACAACGTCGCGTTCTTCGCCGGCGCGTCCCGGCACCTCGACGGGCAGGCGGCGGCGGAGTACTCGGCCGACCACACCTCGATGATCCGGCGGCAGCCGATCGGCGTGGTCGGCTCGATCGCGCCGTGGAACTACCCGTTGCAGATGGCCGTCTGGAAGGTGCTGCCGGCCATCGCGGCCGGCAACACGATCGTCCTGAAGCCCGCCGAAATCACCCCGCTCACCACCCTCATGCTCGCCGAGGCCTGCGAACGCGCCGGCCTTCCAGCCGGTGTGGTGAACATCGTGAACGGTCCGGGCCCCAGCACAGGGGAGTCGCTGGTCACCAGCCGCCGGATCGCGATGACGTCGTTCACCGGATCAACGGCTGTCGGGCGCCACATCGCCGGACTCGCCGCGGCGAACGGGACCCGGCTGCACCTCGAGCTCGGCGGGAAGGCGCCGTTCGTGGTGTACGACGACGCCGACCTGGAAGCTGCGGTCCGGGGCGCGGTGGCGGCCGCACTGATCAATACCGGGCAGGACTGCACCGCCGCCACCCGGGCCTATGTGCACCGCTCCCTGTTCGACGACTTCGTCGGTGGCGTCGCCGGCCTGATGCGGCGAGTGCGGCTCGGAGCGCCTGCGGATCCGGAGACCGATCAAGGCCCGCTGGTCTCCTTCCGGCAGCGGGACCGGGTCGCTGCCATGGTCGACCGCGCCGTCAAGGACGGGGCTCGGGCGGTCACCGGCGGCCGGGCGCCAGGCGGTGCACTGTCCGAGGGCGCGTACTACGAGCCGACGCTGCTGATCGACGCCGATCAGCGCAGCGAGATCGTGCAGGAGGAGACCTTCGGGCCGGTGCTGGTCGCGCTTCCGTTCGACTCCGACAGCGAAGCGCTGCAATTGGCGAACGACGTGCCGTTCGGGCTGGCCGCGTCGGCCTGGACGCGGGACGTGTATCGCGCACAGGAGGCGGCCCGGTCGATCGAGGCCGGGACGGTCTGGATCAACGACCACATCCCGATCATCTCGGAGATGCCGCACGGCGGGATGAAGGCGTCGGGCTACGGCAAGGACATGTCGGCGTACTCGTTCGACGAGTACACACAGGTCAAGCACGTGATGTCCGACCTGACCGGACGCGCGGCGAAGTCCTGGCACACCACCATCTACGGCGACATCTGAGGAGCACGCCATGAAGATCCTGCTGGTCGGCGCCACCGGCACCGTCGGGCGCGCGGCCAATGACGCGTTGGTTGCCCGCGGCCACGAAATCGTCGCGGCCCATCGGTCGTCGGCCGGCTACCCGATCGACCTCACCGACCCCGGCTCGATCCAGGACGTCCTCGACCAGGCCGGACCGCTCGACGCCGTCGTCTGCGCGGCGGGCACGACGCCGTACGGACCGTGGGACGAGCTTGACCGCGACGCGTGGCTGAGGGGTCTGAGCAGCAAGCTGCTGGGCCAGGTCGAGCTCGTCCGCCGCGGGACAGGCACCGTGCGCACCGGCGGCTCGTTCACGGTGATCACCGGCATCCTCGCCCGGGAACCCATCCGCACCGGAAGTATCGCGGCCGCCGTCAACGGAGCGCTGGAGGCGTGGGTCGTCGCCAGCGCCGGCGAACTCTGGGGCCGCTACCGGCTCAATGCCGTCAGCCCGACGGTCCTGACCGAGTCGAAGGACAAGTACGCCGATACCTTCCCGGGCTACCCGACCGTCGACGCGAGCGTGGTCGGCCAGGCCTTCGTCCGCTCGGTCGAGTCGATGGAGACCGGCCGGATCTACCGGATCTGATCGGTTTGCGGCGGAGGCTCGGCCCGGCGGGCGGACTGTTTGGCGCGCAGGATTTCGGGGTCGCGGGGGTCGAGGGGGAGGTCGTCGTACTGTCTGCGTCTGGTTCGGGTGGGCTTGGTGATCCGGATCTGGCGCATGTCAGGTCTCCTGTGGAGCGGCAGGCCCGGCGCCGAGCGGGGGAGGAGGGGACTCAAGACGCCAGGCCCGCCGGTCTGGTGGGGTCGACGGCGCCAGCAGGTACCACGCGGCGCTGTTCGGCGGGAGTTTGTCGCCGGCTTCCTGGTGACTGGCGAGCAGGAGCTCACCGTCGGCCGGAAGCGCGACGACGCGGGAGGAGCAGTTGACGACGCAGCAGAAGCCGTCGCCACGGGTGAAGGCGAGTACGCCGGGCTCGGTCGGCAGCCAGCGGAAGTGGCCGGCGGCCAGGGTGGGGAGCCGCCGGCGCAGAGCGAGGGCCTCGCGGTAGAGGTGCAGCATCGACTCGCCGGAGCTCAGCTGCCGGTCGACGGCGTGATCAGCGAACCAGTCCGGCTGCGGCAACCAGGAAGGTGCAGAAGAGAAGCCGAAGCCGGGCTGGTCCGCAGTCCAGGGCAGCGGGACGCGACAGCCGTCCCGCCCACGCCGTACGCCGTTGCTGCGGTGGAACATCGGGTCGACCAGGACCTCCGTCGGCAGGTCGGTGACCTCGGGCAGGCCGAGCTCCTCGCCCTGGTAGAGGTACGCCGATCCCGGCAGCGCGAGCATGAGCAAGGCGCTCGCCCGCGCGCGGCTCGTCCCGAGGTCGACGTCGCCGGTGTCGAGTCCGGGAGCACCGCCGCCGTACCGGGTGACCGAGCGGGGCATGTCGTGGTTGTTCAGCACCCAGGCGACCGCGGAGCCGGAGTCGTGGATCGTGTCCAGTCCGCGGTCCACGACGTCGTACAGGACCTGGTCGTTCCAGTGCGCGCGGAGGAACTCGAAGTAGAAGGTCTGGTGCAGTTCGTCGGGCCGCTGGTAGTGGGCGAGTTGCTGCGTGTCAAGTACGCCGACCTCGCCGATCAGCACGCGTTCGCGGCCGGTCCGGGCGGAGTACTCGTCGGTGATCGCCCGCCAGCGGCGCCACACGTCGTGCACCTCGGGCCGGTTCCACGCGTGCGGGTTGACCGGGTCGCCGGTGAGCTCGTCGTCGCCGGCGTACTCGTGGTCGGGCAGGCCGTCGGCCTTGTGCAGGCCGTGCGCGACGTCGATCCGGACGCCGTCCACGCCGCGGTCGAGCCAGAACCGCAGGACCTGGTCGAAGTACGCCGGCACGTCCGGGTGCCGCCAGTCGAAGTCGGCCTGCTCGGGGGCGAAGCTGTGCAGGTACCACTGACCGTCGTCGACCTGCTCCCACGCGGGGCCGCCGAAGATCGAGCGCCAGTTGTTCGGCTGGTCGGCGAAGTGGAAACGGGCCCGCTCCGGGCTCCCGGGTCCGGCTTCGAGTGCCGCCGTGAACCAGGGGTGCTCGGTCGAGCAGTGGTTCGGAACGATGTCGGTGAGGACCTTGAGACCGAGCCGGTGGGCGTCCCGGATCAGGCGGTCGAAGCTTTCGAGCGTGCCGTAGTCCGGGTCCACGGTGAAGTAGTCGGTGACGTCGTACCCGTGGTCGTGCTGGGGTGAGGGGTAGAACGGGTTGAGCCACAGCCCGTCGACGCCGAGGCTGCGCAGGTAGGGGAGCCGGGCCCGGACGCCTTCCAGGTCGCCGATGCCGTCACCGTCGGAGTCGGCGAAGCTGCGGAGGTAGACCTGGTAGATGACCGCGCTGCGCCACCAGTCCGCTCCCTGCTGGGTGCTTGCGGTGAGCATCGCGATCAATCCCTTGGCTGGCGGTGGCCCCCTGCAGCAACCATCGCGCGCTGGGCAGTCCAGGTCTGCACCGCCAGCGCCCAACCCGGATACCGGCTAGCCGGAACTTCTACGGCGGGCTAGCGGGTCTCGAGGTAGGTGATCACGGCAAGTACCCGGCGGTGGTCGTCACCGGTCTCGGGCAGCGCCAGCTTGGCGAGGATGTGCCGGATGTGCTTCTCCACGGTCGCCTCGGTCACCCACAGCCGCCGGGCGATCCCGGCGTTCGACCGGCCCTCGGCCATCAGCGCGAGCACCTCGTGCTCCCGCGGGCTGAGCTCGGCGAGCGGGTCGTTCTGGCGGCGGGCGCTCACCAGCTCCTGCACCAGCGCCGGGTCCATCACCGAGCCACCGCGGACGATCCGCCCGAGCGTCTCGAGGAAGTCGCCGACGTCGGTCACCCGGCTCTTCAGCAGGTACCCGATCCGCTGGCCGGACGCCAGCAACTCCATCGCGTGCTCGACCTCCGCGTGCGCGGACAGCACCAGGATCCCGGTCGCCGGGAACTCGCGGCGGATCTCGCGGGCGGCGTCCAGCCCTTCGGTGCTGTTCGTCGGCGGCATCCGGATGTCAAGCACGACCAGGTCCGGTGTCACGTCCCGCACCAGTGGCAGGATCCACGCGCTGTCACCGGTCTGGCCGACGACCTCGTACCCGGACCGCTCGAGCAGGCTGGCCAGGCCTTCCCGCAGGAGGACGTCGTCCTCGGCCAGCAGCACCCGGGTGGTCATCCCTCCACGGTAGCGTCGAGGATCCGCCGTACGGCGGCAGCGGACAGACCCGATTTGGGCAGGTACGCCGCGACCGGGACCTCCCGGACCAGCTCCGCGAGGTCGTCGTCGGCATCGGCCGAGATCAGGATCACCCGCGAGTGCTGCACGCCGGTCTCGCGCTGCATCCGCCGCGCGAGCTCCAGGCCGCTCTCGCTGCCGAGGTTCACATCGACCAGTACGACGTCCGGCGCGGCGTCGTCCACCTCCCGCAGGGCCTGCTCGATGGTCGAGGCGACACCGACGACGGAGACCCCGTCCCGTTCGAGCAGGGTCTGGGCAGCATCGAGGAAGTGCATGCTGTCGTCAACGATGTAGCAGCGCAACGCCATGCCACCAGCATCACCTGATCGGGCTCGTCACGCATTCCGGCTACCGGGACCTTTCCGGCTACTGGGAGTGGCGGTGCGGCGGCGGCGCGAGACGGCCTCCGCACGTCATTGAGCAGTGCGTGACCCTCTTGTAGCGTCAGTTTCACAAGGGCGCTGCTCCTCGAGGTGGTGACCGGTATGGAGCCCGCGCGGTGGTTGGCAGTGGGGTCCGCCCAGGGTCTCGACAAGCGCGCTGCGGCGCGGGCGGTGGACGACGCCCTCGTCCGGGACGACGCCAAACTGCTGATCGTCTTCTGCTCCCAGTCGCTCGACCTGCACGGCCTGCTGGCGGACATCAGGCAGCGGGCTCCCGGCGTACCGCTGATCGGGTGTACGACGGCCGGCGAGATCGTGGCGTCCGGACCGAGCGAGGCCAGCATCGTCGTGACGGCCTTCGGCGGCGACGGGTTCGCCGTACAGACCGCGGCGGCCACCGAGGTGTCGCGGGACCTGCGCGAGGCGGGCGGGACGGTGGCTCGCTGCCTGCCCGTCCGCGAGGACCTTCCACACCAGATCCTCATCCTGCTCAGCGACGGCCTGGCCGGTGACCAGCAGGAGATCGTCCGCGGCGCGTACGGCGTACTCGGCGCAGCAGTTCCCCTGGTCGGCGGCTGCGCGGGCGACGACCTGCGGATGACGCAGACCCATCAGTTGCACGACGACCGCGTGCTGACCGACTCGGTGGTCGCGGCCGGGCTCGCTTCCAGTGCGCCGTTCGGCATCGGCGTACGGCACGGATGGCGCCGGGTCGGCGAGCCGATGCTGGTGACCGCGAGCTCCGCGAACCGGGTCTACACACTCGACGATCTCCCGGCGCTGGACGTGTACCTGAAGCATCTCGGTCTCGATCCGTCGACCAGCAGCGATCAAAGCTGGCTCGCGCGGCTGGCGCTGACTCATCCGCTCGGGCTCGGGCGGCCGAGCCGTGAGGACGAGGTGCGGTGGATCAGCGGCGGGGACTTCGTCGAGCGGTCGCTGTCCTGCATGGCCGAGGTTCCGCAGGGCGCGCTGGTCTGGATCATGGAGGGTGACGAGACATCGGTGCTCGAGGCAACCGATGCGGCGTGCGCCGACTCACTGGCCGCGCTCGACGGGCAGCGGCCGCTCGGCGTGATCGCGTTCGACTGCATCGCCCGGCGCGGAGTGCTCGGCGACGCCGGGATCCGGTCCGAGATCGACCGGCTGGCCACGGTGACGTCCGGTGTGCCGGTCGCAGGCTTCTACACGTACGGCGAGATCGCCCGGACGCGCGGCCTGCGCGGCTTCCACAACCAGACGCTGGTCGTTCTCTCGGTCGGCTGAGATGGACTCCTCGGCCTGGTCGACACAGCAGCTCGCCGAGTTCGTCGCGGTGGTCTCGACCGCGCGCAGCGAGGCCGAGGCCGCGCAGGTCGCTGTCGAGCGTACGGCGGAGGCGCTGGACGCCGAAGTGGCGGCGATCGTGTCCGGCGACGGGGTGGTCGCCGCCGTCGGCTATCCGGAGGACGCGGTCCCGATCGGCGACCTCGAGGCCGTCCGGCCGGGGAGCTCGCGGCAGCTCGACGTACCGGGCGTAGGGATGTGCCAGGCGTCGTCGGCGTTCCTCGAGCATCCGCCGGGCTCGACGCTGGTCGTGGCGCGGCACGAGGACCTCAGCCGCGAGGAGACCGGGCTGATGCGTGGCATGGCCAGGGTAACCGCGATCACGATGCGGATGCTGCGCGTCCTGGACGACGAGCGCGCTGCCCGGGCAGAGGTCGAGCGGCTCGCTCGCGAACAGGCTGCCCTGCGGCACGTGGCGACGCTGGTCGCGACCGGCGCATCCCCGGCCGAGATCTTCGCCGCGGTCACGGCGGAGGTCGGGCAGTTGCTGGGCGCGGACTTCACCGAGCTGACCCGGTTCGTGCCGAACGAGGCGAAGACGGTGGTCGCCGCATGGAGCGCGAACGGCCGACCGGTCCCGCTGGTCGGGCCGAAGCCGCTCGGCGGACGCAACCTGTCGACCCTGATCCACCGGACGCACCAACCGGAGCGGCTCGAGTACGACGAGCGCAGTACGCCACCACCTGCTGTCACCGGACGGGTTCGGATCCGGTCCGCGGTCGGTGTGCCGATCATCGTGCAAGGCGAGCTGTGGGGAGTGATCGCGGTCGGGTCGGCGGGGGACAAGCCGGCGCCGTCCGACACCGAGTCCCGGCTCGCCGATTTCACCGAGCTGGTCGCGACCGCGATCGCCAACGCCGGATCGCAGACCGAGCTGAAGGCGTCACGCGCGCGGATCGTGGCGAGCGCCGACGAGGCTCGGCGGCGGATCGAGCGCGATCTCCACGACGGCGCTCAGCAGCGGCTGGTCACTCTCGCGCTGCGGTTGCGCGCGGCTCAGGAGTCTGTGCCGGCCGAGCTCGCGGAGGTCGCCCAGCACTTGAACCGGGCGGCCGCCGAGCTGTCGACGGCTCTCGACGAGCTCCGCGAGATCGCCCGCGGCATCCATCCGACGATCCTCGCCGAGGGCGGACTCGCTCCCGCGTTGCGGACGCTGGCCAGGCGATCGCCGGTCCCGGTCGACCTCGCCATACGGACCAGCGGGCGGCTGCCCGAGCGGATCGAGGTGACTGCGTACTACGTGGTGTCGGAAGCGCTGACGAATGCGGCCAAGCATGCCAACGCCGCCGCGGTCACAGTGCAGGTCGACACCGTGGAGGGGATCATCCGGCTCACGATCAGCGACGACGGCATCGGAGGCGCGGACCCTCGCCGCGGCACTGGGCTGGTCGGTCTGAGGGACCGGGTCGAAGCTGCCGACGGCAGGCTGACGATCACCAGCCCGCCGGACAAGGGAACTCACCTGGTCGCCGACCTTCCACTGAACCCGACTGTTGGCATCTGATCTGGTGAGGAGGTGGGTGCGGTGCCGGTTGCGGAGAAGCTGGTGCTGCCCGACGGATACGGGCGGACCACGAAGAAGCTGAGCTGGGAGAGCGTGCGGGCCCGGCTGGAGGAGGCCAAGCAGTACTGGCTGGCGACGAACCGGGCGAACGGCAGCCCGCACCTCGTGCCGGTCGACGGGCTGTGGGTGGACGATCGGTTCTACTACGGCGGCAGTCCGGAGACGCAGCATGTGCGGGCGGTGCGGGCCGATCCGCACGTGACGATCCATCTGCCCGATCCGTGGCAGGTCGTGGTGGTGGAGGGTTCGGTGCGCGTCACCAAGGTGTCGGCGGAGTTGGCTCAGCGGCTCGCTGAGGTCGCGAACGTGAAGTACGCCGAGTACGGGATGAAGCAGGACGCCAGTGCATACTCCGAGCCGGCCGCTGTCCATCCGCGGCGGGTGATCGCCTGGTCGACGTTCCCGAAGGACGCGACCAGGTTCACCTTTACTGACTGACGTCCGGCCAGATCGACGCCAGGTGGTGGATCTCGAGGGACTGCAGCTTGAGCGTGCCGTGGGTGGTGAGGCGGAGGGTGTCACCGGGGTCGACGTTGTGGCAGGCGTAGTAGGCGCCGTCGGCGGCGAAGACGGCGAGTTGGCCGCGGTCGATGAGGAGGCGGATCGTGAGTGTGCCGTCGATGGCCAGGGGTACGCCGTTCAGCTGCTTGGCGGCGGTGTCGTAGGTGAGATCGACTCCGGGCCGGAGGTGGAAGGTGAAGGCGGTCGTTTCCGTTTCGGCGAGGTCGAAGGTCGCTTCGACGTCGACGGTTTCGGCTGGTGCGTCGATGGGCGACGTCGAGGTCACGACGGTTGGTCCCAGCGTCGTTGTCTTACGGCGTAAGGACTTGATCTCGTCGACGGGGTTGCTGTGGATTCGCGGGCCGTCCGGGGTCGCGACCAGGTGTTGCTCGACCGGGAAGCTGGCATTGCCGGTCCAGGTCGAGCCGCGGTTCTCGCCCTGCCAGGCCATCGTGACCACGCGGCCGTTAGGCAGGTTGTCGAAGGACTGCGCCGCGTAGTACGGGCCTGCCGCGGGACCGGGGTTGGCCGTGATCGTCTGCGGAGTCGTCCACGACGTGGTGAAGCGCCCGCCGTCGAAGTCGCCGACCAGGTAGGAGCCGCGGCCGTCGCGCAGTACCCAGATGACTTCGCCGTTCAGCGTCATCGGCGTGAAGTCCGGGCACTCGAAGAACCAGTCGGCGACCAACCGACTGGTGCGCTCCCAGTCGCGCAGGTTCGGCGAGACGAAGAAGTCGACACCGTTGCCGTCGTTGTTGGACCACACCACCATCACCCAGCGCCCGGACGGCGGGTGCCAGACGACTTTGGGATCGCGACTCTCGTGACCGCTCGGCTGGGCGATCACCCGGCCTTCGTCGTACGGCGTGAACGTCATGCCGCCGTCGAGGCTGCAGAACATCCGCACACCCTGGGTGCCGGTGAACACCAGGATCGGGTCGTGGTCGCCGTCCTTGAGACCGGAAGTGTTGCGTACGTCGACCACGCCGCCGCCCGACCACAGCTCGCCGGGGTGGACAGCGGGATCGAGTGCGTTGGGTTGTTGCGTCCAGTGCACCAGGTCGGGGCTGGTCGCGTGGCCCCAGCGCATCGTGTCCCAGACCAGGCTGTCTGGGGCGTGCTGGAAGTAGAAGTGGTACGTGCCGCGGTAGTAGAGCAGTCCGTTCGGGTCGTTCATCCAGCCGCGCCGCGGGCTGAAGTGGAACTGGCCGCGGTTGCTTTCCTGGTAGTCGGTCAAGGCTGCCCTTCCGTTAGCGGGGACGGCGGTACTCGCGGGCCGGCAGGGACGGGAGGTCGTTCGACCCGCCGGGCAGCTGGTACCAGTACGCGACGGTGGTGATGTCGTCGGATCGCTCGAAGTGCCCGTGATCCCAGGCGCCGATCTGCTGCAGGGTGACGCGCAGTCGCTCGTGGAAGATCACCGGATCCGGCAGGTGCCAGCGGTACATGCCGTGCGACTGCAGCGTGCTGGTGACGAACGGCGAGGTGCGCGTGGTGTCCTCGGCCGAGTAGAACAGATAGCCGCAGTACGGCGCACTGAAGGTCAGCGGGACCGGGGGCGGGTCGTGCCGAAGCGCGTCCTGGAACGCCCAGGCACCACCGGCGTAGTCCTCGAGCCCGGTGCTGCACTGGGTCGGGTAGGCATCGTCGTCGTCGATGTAGAACTTCATCTCGCCCTCGCCCCACCAGTAGCGCTCCAGCGCGGTGAGGCCGACGTACGTGCCGACATAGTTGCCGCTGCCAACGACCCCGTCGAGCACGACGTGGTCCTCGGCGGGCGCGGTGGAGCCGTTGCTCCTGCGCCAGTGCACGTGGAAGTGCGCGGTGCCGCCGTCCAGTGGCGCGTTGGGCACGTACCCCAACTCCCGGGCCACCGCGCGGATCCGCTCCTGCTTCTCCGCGTCCACCATCCCGTCGCCGCGCCCGTTCAAGACCAGCGACACCGAAGCCCGCGACACCCCCGACGCCTTCGCGATATCCGCCGACGTAACCCGCCGCTGCCCTATCACTCCACCTCACTAGACCCAACCGCCCCAGCATCTCACGCACCCCCGGGATGGTCTTCCGGCGTTGACGAAACTCACAGGCGTGGTGGTGCTTCGGTTGTTATGGTTGTCGTATGCAATATCTGTTCTTCCTCTGACAGCCAGGGCCCCGCGGTCACTGTGCACGGTTCGACGTGCCGGCCGCGGTTCTTCGTGTCCGCTGTCCATTGCATGTCATGCACTCCCGCGCCCGGCTGCTGCCGTGCCCGGGATCGGAGGAAGTATGTCCACCACTGTTGTACGTTCCCGTGCCCATCTGACCGCCACCGACGTGAGCGTCGCGCGCGGCGGGAAGCCTGTCCTGACCGGTGTCGACCTGACTGTCTCGGCCGGTGACCGGCTCGGCGTGGTCGGCGAGAACGGCCGGGGCAAGACCACCTTGCTGCAGATCCTGGCCGGGCGGCTCGCGCCCGACTCGGGTCAGGTCCATCGCGCCGGCGCCCTGGGAATCGCCGACCAGGAGATGCCGATCGCCGACGACCGCACGGTCGGCGATCTCATCGACGTCGAGCTGGCCGACATCCGCGCGGTCCTCGGCGTACTCGATGCGGCCACGGCAGCCCTCGCCGAGGGCTAGCCGGGCGCCGACGAGGAGTACGCCGACGCCCTCAGCGCAGTCGAGGCACTCGACGCCTGGGACGCCGATCGCCGGGTCGAGATCTCGCTGGCCGCGCTCGGTGCGGTCGACGATCGGAGCCGGCTGCTGTCCGACTTGTCGGTCGGGCAGCGCTACCGGATCCGGCTTGCGTGCCTGCTCGGAGCCGGACATGACCTGCTACTGCTCGACGAGCCGACCAACCACCTCGATGCCGACGGCTTGGCGTACCTGACGTCCGAGCTGCGCGCGCACCAGGGAGGCGTCGTCCTCGTGACGCACGACCGTGCACTGCTCGCTGACGTCGCCACGACGGTGCTCGACCTGGACCCGACCAGCGACGGCCGACCGCGGGTGTACGGTGGCGGCTACCAGGGCTACCAGGAAGGTCGCGAAGCCGAACGCGAACGGTGGGAGAGCGCCCACCGCGCGCAGGTAACCGAGCGACAGCGCCTTGCCGACGACCTGTCGGCAGCGCAGAACCGCCTGTCCACCGGATGGCGGCCCGAGAAGGGCACGGGCAAGCACACTCGAGCCACCCGGGCACCGGGCCTGGTCCGAGCAGTACACCGGCGTCAGGAGGATCTGGAAGCGCACGTCATGGACGTCCCACGTCCGCCGCTGCGATTCCACCTTCCTGGGCTGCCTGCCCGCCCAGGATCAACACTCGTGTACGCCGCAGACGTAGCAGTCACGGGACGACTCGAAGCAGTCGATCCGATCCTGCTGCGTTCCGGCGACCGGCTGCTGATCACCGGCGGCAACGGTTCGGGGAAGTCAACCCTGCTGTCTGTTTTGGCCGGCACGCTCGCCCCGACGAGTGGCGTCGTACAAACCGGACCAGGTGCTCGGATCGGCCTGCTCGCACAGGAGTCACCAGCGCCGTCGCGACGTCGTGCGATCGATGCGTACGACGCCGCGCTCGGCCGCATGGTGAGCGCCGGGCAACTGGCCGAGGCCGATCGGGTCTCGCTGCGTTCGCTGGGGTTGTTCGGGTCCCGGGACGCGTCCCGGCCCGTGGCCGAGCTGTCGATCGGGCAGCAACGCCGCCTGGATCTGGCGATCCTGCTGGCGTCGCGCCCGCACGCCGTACTCCTGGATGAGCCGACCAACCACTTGTCGATCAGCCTGGTCGACGAGCTGACCGAGGCCTTGCAGGCAACACCCGCGGCCGTGGTGATCGCCACCCACGACCGCCAACTCCTACGCGACACCGCCCACTGGCCACAACTCATGCTCGCGCGGGAGTAGCGTCTACGGGCGGAGGTCGAGTCGCATCAGGATTCGGGGGTGACCGGCGAGTACTGAAGTGGTGTCGGCGGCCTTGGTGAAGCCGGCGCGTTCGAAGTTCTTGCGGATCCCGGCGTACGCCATGGTGAGGTCGACCTTGGCGTCGCCGTTGTCCAGCGGGTACGCCTCGACCGCCGGCGCACCGTGCTCGCGCGCGAACTCGACCCCACCGGCGATCAGCGAGTGCGTGATGCCCTGCTTGCGATGACCGGGACGGACTCTGATGCACCACAGCGACCACACCGGCAGGTCGTCGACGTGCGGGATCTTGCGGTTGCGGGCGAACGACGTCTCCGACCGCGGTGCGACTGCAGCCCAGCCGACCGGCTCGTCGCCGTCGTACGCGAGGACACCGGGCGCGAGCTCGGCGCGGCACAGCTCGGCGACGTACTCACCACGAGCCGGTCCGCGCAGCTCGTTGTTGAGCTTGGACGGGATCCGGTAGCTCAGACACCAGCAGACGTTGGAGTTCGGCGACTTCGGACCGAGCACGGCCCGCACATCCTCGAACACCGACGCCGGACGAACTTCGATGGCCATGAGTCCACCATGTCAGAGGTGCCGGCGGAGACCGCCGTGGGACTCGCTGGTCGGCCAGCCGTCGCAGAAGCAGTAGGGCAGTCCCACCGCCGATCTGCGCCTTGCGCCGCGGCGGTGTCGCCTTGCGCGGACGAACGACAGTCCCCTGCCCCGCCATCCCACCTCCGGAAGTCTTGATCTCAGGAACGCTATCCATCCGGTGGTGGGTCAGTGCTACCAGTTCGTGAAGGATCCGTCGGGCTTGCGCAACTGGGGGAGTTCCCGGGACTCGGCGCGGTAGGCGCGGGCGCGTTCGCGGTCGATGTCGACGCCGAGTCCGGGCAGGTCGGAGAGCAGCACCCGGCCGGGAACGACGGTCGGACGAGCCGTGAACAAGGCGGCCAGCTCCGGCGCGGGCTCCGACTGGTGCTCCTGGATCGCCGCGCTCGGGCTGGCGAGGTTGAGCTGCAGCGACGAGGCCGCGGTCACCGGACCGAGCGGGTTGTGGGTGGCGAGCTTGACGTAGTGGGTCTCGCAGCCGGCCGCGATCTTCCACGCCTCGGTCAGACCGCCGGCGATGGCCACGTCGACCCGCGCGTAGTCGATCAGCTCGGCCTCGATCAACCGGGCGAACTCCCACTTCGACGCGAACTGCTCACCAGCAGCCAGCGGTACGCCGGTCCGCGCCCGCAGCATGCGATACGTCTCCGGATGCTCCGCCCGGATCGCGTCCTCGACGAAGTACGGCCGGGCCGACTCGATCTCGCGGCACAACGTCAGCGCCTCCGGCGGGTCGAGCCGGGTGTGCACGTCGAGGATGAGCTCGACGTCGTCACCGACCACCTCACGCACCTGGTGGAACAACTCGATCCCGAGCCGGAGCGTACGGCGTTCGTCGAGCACGTCATCGTCGTGCGGCACGGAGAACCGCAGGTGCCGCCAGCCCTCGGCGACGAGCGTGCGGCAGCGGTCGAGGAAGCGGGGACGGTCGTTCATCCCGTCGCCGACGTGCACGTAGCAGGGCACGTGGTCGCGCACCGGTCCGCCGAGCAGCTGGTGCACGGGGACGCCGAGCGCCTTGCCGCGAATGTCCCACAACGCGACGTCGAGGGCGGCGATCGCGGACGCGAGGATGCGGTCGGCAGGGTAGAAGCCGCTGCGGAACATCACCTGCCACAGATGCTCGGTCCGCAGCGGGTCCTCACCGGTGATCAGCTCACCCAAGTGGTCGAGACCGCCTGCGACCGCACGCTGCCGGGAGCGAACACCTACCTCGCCGATGCCGTGGATGCCCTCGTCGGTGTCGACGACGACGAGCATCATCGCGTCGCCGCGGTCGGGGAGGGTGAGAACTTCCCAGCCGGTGATCTTCATCGCGCCTCACTGTTTCAGAAACATTGCGGGACAGCGCCATCATTCATCCCAACCGGTGCTCGGCGCAAGAGAGGGATGGACGCAAAATAGTGCGAATCGTGCTGTTGACATGTTTCGGGATCGATTGCAAACATGTTGCAACCGAGTGACAGGAGAGGTGGTCCGGATGGCAGTGACGGTCAGGGACGTGGCGAAGGCGGCCGGGGTGTCGCCGTCGACCGTCTCGCGGGTGTTCACCGCCCCGGAGCAGGTGCAGGCCGCGACCCGGGACAAGGTGCAGGAGGCGGCCGGCCGGCTCGGCTACCGGCCGGATCCCGCGGCCCGGACGCTGCGCAGCGGGCGGACGGAGTCGCTGGGACTGGTGATCCCGGACATCGCCAACCCGTTCTTCCCGCCGATCGTCAAGGCGATGCAGACCAGGGCGCGCACGCACGGCCACACGCTGCTGGTCGCGGACTGCGACGAGCGGGAGGCCGACGAGCTCGAGACCATCGAGGCGATCGTCAAGAAGGTCGACGGTCTGGTGCTCTGGGCATCGACCTTGTCCGACGGCAGGCTGCGGGAGCTGGCCGCGGAGATCCCGCTCGTGCTGGTGAACCGGCACGTGCCCGGCGTCCCGGAGCTGCACGTCTCCCTCACCCCCGGTGTCACGCAGGCCGCCGAGCACCTGCGGGCGCTCGGCCACACCAGCTGCGTCTTCGTCAACTGCTCGCGGCCGGAACACCTGCGGGGCAAGTCGATAAGAGAAACCTTCGACGCGCAGGGCCTGGCGCTGGTCGAGCTCGGGCCGTACGAACCACGGTTCGAGACCGGGCTGCACGCGGCGACCCTGGCGATCGCGAACGGCGCCACCGCGATCCTCGCGCACAACGATCTGGTCGCGGTCGGCGTCCTGCACGGCCTGGCCGGCGCCGGTGTCGACGTACCGGGGGAGGTGAGCGTGATCGGGATCGACGACACACTGCTCGCCGGCCTGTCGATCCCCGCGCTGACCACGATCCGGATCTCGCCGCAGACGGTGGCCACCCATGCCACCGACCTGATCGTCGAGGCGATCGGCGGCGCCGCCACCGGTCAGCAGTTGGTCGAGGTCGGCTCGCGCCTCATCCCGCGCGCATCGACCGGGCCCGCCCCGCAGCGCGCCTGACGACTCACCACATCCCACACCGGCGCCGGCTCGCCCCACGGCGCGCAACTCTCATCCACGGCGACGGGCCGGCGGCTCGTCGTACGCACTCCCCTGGAGAACAGACATGGCTACATCGACGCGTGCCCGAATCCTGGTGGTGGGCGCGGCGGCAGCGCTCGCGCTGACCGGCTGCTCGGGGCTCGCCCCCAGCAAGAGCGACGACGGCGGGGGGACCGGATCCGCGATCGTACTGCGGGTGCAGGGCATGCCGGCCGCCACCGACAAGGCCGCGCTGGAGCAGTTCAACCGGCTGGCCGACGACTTCGAGGCGAAGAACCCGGGGATCACGATCGAGGGCACCGAGAACCGCTGGGACCCGCTGACGTTCTCCGCGAAGCTGGCCGGCAAGACCATCGAGGACGTCATCCAGGTCCCGCTGACCGAGCCGCAGGGGCTGATCGCGCGCAAGCACGTGCAACCGATCACCGGCTCGCTGAAGGCCTGGAACCACTACACCGAGTTCAACCCGCAGGTCCTGCAGCCGCTGAGTGACAGCGCGGGGGAGGTGTACGGCGTCCCGCTGGCACCCTTCGCCCAAGGGCTGGTCTACAACCGGGCGCTGTTCACCAAGGCCGGCCTCGACCCGGACAAGCCGCCGGCCAGCTGGGACGAGGTCCGCGAGTACGCCAGGCAGATCAGCGCGAAGACCGGCAAGGCCGGCTTCGTGCACGAGGCGAAGGGCAACACCGGCGGTTGGCAGCTGACCATGCTGACCTACACGCACGGCGGCTCGATGGAGACCGAGCAGGGCGGCAAGTTCGTTGCCGGGTTCAACAGTGACGCGACGAAGAAGTCGCTCGAGCTGCTCAAGGCGATGCGCTGGACCGACAACTCGATGGGCCAGAACCAGCTGATGGACCAGGACGACGTGGTCAAGCAGTTCGCGGCCGGCCAGATCGGCATGTTCATGGGCACCCCGGGCACCTACCGGCTCGCCAAGATGAAGTTCGGCATGAAGAACACCGCGGACTACGGCATCACCGCACTCCCGCAGGCCGGTGGCAACGCGACGCTCGGTGGGGCCGAGGTCTTCATGGTCCCGGCGTCGGTCTCGAAGGAGAAGGCCGAGGCCGCCGCGAAGTGGTTGCTGTTCGCCAACGCCGAGCCGCAGTACGACCCGCAGGTCGCGGCCGAGCGGGCGAAGGCACTCGCCAAGGATCCGGAGGCCGCGGTCGGCGTGCCGACGCTGCCGATGTTCAGCATCGAGCAGCAGCAGAAGATCGACGCCGCGATCAAGCCGCACGTGAACGTGGAGCTCGAGCACTTCAAGCCCTGGCTCGACGGCACACCGAAGCTCGAGCTGCGCCCTGAGCCGCCGGTGGCTGCGCAGAAGCTCTACACGATTCTCGACCCGCTGGTGCAGTCCGTGCTGACGAAGCAGGACGCCGATATCGCGGCCCTGCTGGCCAAGGCCGAGGCCGACGCGAACAAGATGCTCGCGACGGAGCAGAAGTGACCGCAGTCCTAGCGCCTCCGCCACAGCGGGACGCCGTCGCCGTCCAACCGGCGCCGGCGTCCCGCAGGCGGGCGGCGATTCGCCGCGAGCTCCTCGGCCTGGTCTTCCTCACGCCGGCCCTGGTGGTCTTCGGCCTGTTCTCCTGGTGGCCGATCCTGCGCGGCCTGCTGATCTCGTTCCAGCACACCAACCTGGTCGATCCGGCCGTCTGGGTCGGCCTGGAGAACTTCCAGGCCGTCCTGACCGACCCGCTGGTCGGTACGGCGGTGTGGAACACCCTGCTGTTCGTCGCACTCGGCCTGGTCATCGGCTTCCCTGCGCCGATCCTCCTGGCCGCCTTGATGTCCACGGTACGGCGGGGCGCCGCGGCGTACCGGGTCCTGGTCTACCTCCCGGTGGTCGTGCCGCCGGTCGTCGCGATCCTGCTGTGGAAGTGGTTCTACGACCCGGGCAGCGGCCTGTTCAACCAGGCGCTCGGCCTGATCGGCCTCGGCCCGTACCTGTGGTTGCAGTCGCCGCAGACGGCGATGCTGAGTTTGGTGCTGGAAGCAACCTGGGCCGGCATGGGCGGCGCCGCGCTGATCTACCTGGCCGCGATGACTGGCATCCCGGCCGAGCTGTACGAAGCGGCCGAGAGCGACGGCGCCGGGATCTGGCGGCGGATCTGGCACGTGATGCTGCCGCAGCTGCGGCCGGTGATCGGGCTGCTCCTGCTACTGCAGCTGATCGGCACGATCCAGGTGTTCACCGAGCCCTACATCTTCACCCAGGGCGGTCCGGACAACGCGACCCTGACCATCCTGCTGCTGATCTTCCGCTACGGCTTCCAGGACGGTGAGTACGGGCAGGCCGCCGCGCTGTCCGTCGTCCTCGCGATCGTCCTGGCGGCACTGTCCGCGGTCTACCTGCGGTTGACGAGAAGCTGGAGCCCGAAGTGAGTGAGCAACCGACGACGTTTGCCTCCAGCAATGACCTGCGCCGGCCGCCGGTGGCGTTCGCGCTCCGGTCCGCGCAGGTGCTGACCCTGATCGTGCTCGTGGTGATCGGCATCGGCCCGCTGTACTGGACGATCAAGGGCGCAGTCTCGCCACCGGCCGAGCTGGTCGCGCACCCGCTGCGGTTGTGGCCGATCGAGCCGGACTTCGGCAACTTCGCCACCGCGTTCACCGAGCTCAGGGTCGGACGGTACCTGTGGAACACGGTGCAGGTGGTGTTCGGTTCGTGGTTCGTGCAGCTGTTCGTGGCGATGACCGCGGGCTTCGCGTTCGCGGTGATCCGGCCGCGGATCGGCCGCTACGTCTACGCGGCGATCCTCGCCACGATGTTCGTCCCGTACACGGTGTCGCTGGTCAGCCTGTTCCTCACGGTCCTGGAGGTGAACCTGCTCGACACCTACTGGGCGATCTGGCTGCCGGCCGGGGCCAACGCGTTCAACGTGCTGCTCGCGACGCGCTTCTTCGAGGCGCTGCCCCAGGAGTTGTACGACGCCGCCAAGGTCGACGGCGCGAGCACCTGGCAACTGCTGACCCGGATCGTGCTGCCGATGAGCCGGCCGGTGATCGCGGTGATCAGCCTGCTGGCGATCATGCACTCCTGGAAGGAGTTCATCTGGCCGCTGGTGGTGATCTCCGATCCCACCCTGCAGCCGATCAGCGTCGCGCTGGTGAACCTCGTCGACGCCGCTCCGCTCGACGAACTGATCGCCGCGATGGCGATGGCCCTCGCGCCGCCTGTCCTCGTCTTCCTCGTCCTGCAGCGCTACGTCGTCGCGGGCCTCGGCTTCACCGGTGTGAAGGGGTGATCGGCCATGGACACACCGATCCGCAGGCGGGTCGTGCTCGGCGGGACAGTGGCCGCGACGGTCTCCGGTGCGACCGCGATTCCCGCGTACGGCGCCGACGTACAGATCACTGATGCGGCGGGGACTGTCAGCCTGGTCGCCGTACCTGACGCCGCCGGGGTCCCGGGGTATGTGAAGGTGCTCGACGGTGGCGGCATCCACCGGTTCGACCTGACCACGTTCGAGTACGCCTACGGGTCGGGTGAGACCAAGGTCGTCCAGCGGACCACCGGGATCGCGTCGATCACGCCGGACGGACCGCAGCAGTTCACGATACGGTACAACGCGCCGATCGGCGAGGTGGTCGGGACGTTCGCGGTGGGGCTACGCAAGGCACGGGTGCGCTGGGACGTCACCGGGGTCGCGAACCTTCGCGTGGACAGCTTCCGGTTCGCCCGGACCGTGATCGGGTCCGGCGTCGAGGCGTACGACCCGGTCGCGTTGTGGAATCGCGACCGAGATCCGACCACCGGAGCATTGCGCGGCGGCATCCCGTTCGAGACCACGAACGGCGTCGGCTACTCGTACACGTGGTCGGACAACCGGGCGTTCGTCCGGGTCCCGCAGAGCACGAAGGGATTCAGCAACGGCGGCTACCTGCACGCGGTCGGGACGGCGATCAACAGCTCCAGCGGGTACGTCGAGAGCAACCTCGTGCTCGGGGTGATGCGGCCGCACTCGGCCGGTGTGATCGCCCGCGACGGCGACCTCGGCATCGACCTGTGGACCGACCAGCCCTTCAACCTGTGGACCACCGGCGGGGCCAAGACCGTCAACCTCCAAGTGGTCAATGCGGGCTTGACCGCACGGACGGTCCGGGTCGACTGGACGGTCCGGACCTGGAACAACATCAGCACCACCGGGACGGCCAGTGGCACAGTCGGCGCCCGCGCGGTCTGGAACACGTCCTTCCAGATCACCCTCGGCAGTCGTGACGTCCGCTTCGTCGAGGCAGTGGTGTACGACGCGACCGCGCCGGCCACCGAGGTCGCGTTCGCGCGCACCAACCTCGCGGTGCTGTCCGCGTACACCTACGGGGACGGGGACGCGAGCATGTTCGGGATGGCGAACTTCGCGTATCTCGAGCGGCCGTCGAGCGGCGCCGTACTCGACCTGATGCAGCTGATCGGGATGCGCTGGGTCCGGACGGCGTACCGGAACTACAACAACTTCGGCGCTTCACCCGGTCCGACCGTCGACGCGCTGGACGCGGAGGGTTTCGCGCACAACCTGCAGTTGGCAGGCGAGCTTCCGTGGGATGGCGGCGGCGCGAGT
Organism: Kribbella sp. NPDC050820; assembly: GCF_040653975.1. Classification (NCBI taxonomy): domain Bacteria; kingdom Bacillati; phylum Actinomycetota; class Actinomycetes; order Propionibacteriales; family Kribbellaceae; genus Kribbella; species Kribbella sp. NPDC050820. The sequence goes on along the minus strand of NZ_JBFAHB010000034.1, from coordinate 65,069 downwards.
TGGGCCGACGACATGGTCGGTCGCGCGATGTACTCGGGCGCCCAGTACTACGAGTGCGGCAACGAGCTGAACCTCACCGCAGCGGACCGGACCCCCGCGGAGTACGTCGACAACGTCCTGGTGCCGTTGCGTGCGGCAATGACCGCGAAGGGCGCCGCCTTCAAGGTGATGCACTGCGGGCTGGCCGGATTCCCCGAGCAGTGGGTCGCCGACTTCGGCGCCGCCGATGGCTGGCAGCACGTCGGCGTACTTGCGTACCACCCGGGACGCGGCAACTACGTGGCCGACTACGACCCGCCCCAGCCGTGGTCGAACGAGACCCGCTGGAACTTCCTCGGCACCCTCCGAAAGGCCAAGGCAACCGCCGTTGCCAACGACAACAAGGAGCTCTGGCTCACCGAGGCGTACGCCGTGACGCGGCCGAACCGCTGGTGGTCCGACACCTACCGGCACGCGGCCGAGAACGTCCTGCTCCAACTCGCCCTGGCCAAGGCGTACGGCGTCCGCGGCGTCACCTGGTACACGTTGAACGACTCGATCCAGTTCCAGCCGATGGAGGCCGACCCGGATGACCCGGAGTACCACCACGGCCTGCTGAACCGCGACCTCAGCCCGAAGCCATCGCTGCTCGCGTTCGCGACCGTCGCGCGCTGGCTCGACCAGTCCACCTGGCTCGGCTGGGCCGAGCTGGCCGATCCACAGCTGTTCGGCCTCGTCTTTCGACGGGCCCGGCGGCAAGGTGAACATCCTGTGGTCCCGCAAGGACGGCTACCTGATCAACACCGACCCGGCCCGCCGGATCCCCAGCAGCACCGAGTACTACCGCACTCCCGAACCGTGGGAGGACCAGTGGCCGACGAAGACCGGCGCGACACTGCCGACGCCGGCCGCGACCACCACCGTGCGCGAGCTGAACTGCCTCGGCATGGACGTCGCCACCCATCAGGCGAGCAACTCGCAGGTGACCGTCACGCTCGACGGCGCCCCGCGGATCTTCATCGGCCTCGCCCTGCCCCTGCAGACCACCGGAGGAACGCCATGACAGAACACGTATCGAAGCCGTCCCGCCGTACCTTCGTGGCCGGATCGCTCGCCGCCGCCGGAGTGGCCGGCGGCTTGCTGCCGACGAGCACCGCCCGAGCGGCGACGGCGTACACCCTCAGCGCCGACGGGATCTCGGTCGTCGCCCAGACCGACGGGACCGTCGTGGTCAGCGACGGCGCCGGCACCGAGCGGATCCGGATCGCGCACTTCCAGGTGAAGGACACCGTGCTCGGCGGCCAGCGGACGTTCGGCGGCACGCCGTCGCTGGTCACGCTCGCGGACGGCCGGCAGGCGATCCGGGTCAACTACCGGATGGGCGCCGCGGCGAACGGGATCACCGTCACCGGGACCTTCGACGTCACTGCCCATCGCCTGCACCTGCGCTGGGACGCGACCAGCTCGAACACGATGTACCTCAACTCGCAGTTCACCCGGACCGTGGTGAACGCAAGCGGGCCGGAGCGCCCGACCGCGATGACCCGGTGGAACCGCGACGCGGGAGGCGGTGTGCCGTACGAGACGAACGACGGCATCGTCTACGCCTCGACCTGGCCGGACCTCACCGCCTACTTCCGCCTCGAGTCGAGTCGCCCGGCCTGGACGACGCCTTCCTGGATGCACATCGTCGGCACGTACGACGCGTTCGGCGTGCTCGTGCACGAAGCCGACCTCGTGCTCGGCCAGATGCGGCCGGCCGCCGCCAACGCCGCCGCCGTCGCCCGCCCGGTCGGCGTCGACATCTGGACCGACCAGCCGTTCAACCTGTACGACGTCGGCGCGGTGATGCCCGTCCACGCGCAGGTCGTGAACGGTGGCAAGACCGCGGCGTCGATCCAGCTGACCTAGTTCGCCCGCGACTTCGACGGCCGGAAGCTCGCAGGCGGGTCCACCACGCTCACGTTGGCGGCGGGGGAGAGCACCGACCGGACGCTCGACGTGCCCGCGCTCAAGGAGCAGGGCATCGCCTTCGTCGAGGTGAAGGCGTCGACCGGTGGCGCCGAGGCCTTCGCGCGGACGACGGTCGCGACGCTGCCGCCGTACGACTATCAAGGCGGTGGCATCTTCGGAATCGCGAACTATCCCTGGCTGCTGCAGCCGAGCAAGGAGGACGTCGCCGCGTTGATGCAGCGGATCGGCGTCGCCTCGGTGCGGATCGCCTACAACGGCGCGCCCGGGATCGCGCCGGACGAGCTGCGGGCGATGGGCATCATGACGAACATCCAGCACGGCGACGTGGTCTTCAACTCGACGCCGGAGCAGGCCAAGGCGTGGGCCGCCGAGCTGGTCGACGTCGTGGTCGACGCCGGCGCGCGCTACTTCGAGGTGGACAACGAGCGGAACCAGCCGTGGATGTCGGGGCTGTACGCCGACAAGTACATTCGCGACGGTCTGCGGCCGGTGGTCGAGCGGCTGGCCGAGGTCGGGTACGACGTGAAGGTGATGAACAACGGCCTCGGCGGGATGGACGTCAACTGGACGGACAACTTCCACGCCGCCGGCGGCTGGGACCTGATCGACGTGTTCGCGTTCCATCCCGGCCGCGGCAACTTCACCCCGGACTACGCGCCGACGCCGGACGAGTGGGTGACCGGTGACAACGGCAGCTACTGGAACTTCCTCGGCTCGGTCCGCGAGGCCAAGCGCCGGATCACCGAGTACGGCGGCAACAAGGAGCTGTGGCTGACCGAGGCCTACGCCTGCACGCGGCCCAACTACTGGTGGAACGACACCATGCGCCAGGCCGCCGAGAACGTGCTGCTGACGATGGCGCTCTGCAAGGCCGAGGGTGTCGACGGCGTGAACTGGTACCAGTTGCACGACAGCACCATCCACCACCCGCAGGAGGCGGTGCCGAGCAACACCGAGTACCACTTCGGACTGACGAACCGCGACCTGTCGGCCAAGCCGTCGCTGCTCGCCTTCGCCACCGGGACTCGGCTGCTCGAAGAGGCCGAGTTCGTCCGCTGGCTGGACTTCTCCCAGGTCGACCGGAACCTCAAGGGCCTGCTGTTCGAGACGGCGGACGGCCCGGTGTCGATCCTGTGGAGCCGCAAGGACGGCTACCTGCTGAACGCCGACCACGCGCCGAACCAGCCGTACTACGCGCACCCGGAGGCCTGGCAGGACGACTGGCCGAGCAAGACGACGCTCGTCGTGCCGCGCGACCGGATCACCGAGACCGACTGCATCGGCCGGCAACGAGTGCTGGACGGCAAGCACGGCCAGGTGACCTTCCGGGTCGACGGCGCGCCCCGGATCTACCACGGTCTGTCGGCCCGCCCGGAGCAGTTGGTGCGCTGCGGATGAAACGAGTGCTCGTCACCGGGGCAGCCGGCCGGATCGGGAGTGCGGTGGTCACGGAGCTGCTCGGCCGAGGCGTCGAGGTGACAGCTCTGGTGCTCCCGGGTACGGCGGCTCCGGTGCCGGGACTGCGGGTGGTCGAGGGTGATGCGTGCGATCCGGTGAGTTGCCGGGCGGCGCTGGCGGGCGCGGATGGCGTCGTACATCTTGCTGCGCTGCCGGCGCCGCACCGGGGGACGCCGTACGAGGTGTTCGGGGGGAACACGCTGGCGACGTTCACCTTGCTGGAGGAGGCGGGGGTTGCCGGGGTGCGGAACGCTGTGCTGGCGAGCAGCTACGCCGCGAACGGGTTGCCGTTCGCCACGCAGCCGCGGAGTCCTGCCTACGTGCCGGTCGACGAGCACCTGCCGAGCCACGTCGAGGATCCGTACGCGCTGTCGAAGCAGACCGACGAGCTGACGGCGGCGATGATGGCGCGCCGGCACGGCATGAACGTGATCGCGCTGCGGTACCCGTTCGTGGGCGGTCTCGAGGATCGGCTGCTGCCTCGGGCACGGCAGCTCGAAGCGGATCCGGGCGCGGGAGCTGCCGACCTGTGGTCCTACCTGGACACGCGGGATGCCGCGCGGGCCGCCGTACTAGCGCTTGAGGCCCGCGGGACGCACGTCTTCCACGTCGCGGCTCCGCGGACGCTGGCGCCGTACCCGACCCTGGAGTTGCTTCGCCGCTTTCACCCGGACGCCGAGATCCGTGCCGACCTGCCCGGCCGGACGACTCCGCTCGACCTGACCGCGGCCGAACGGGTGCTGGGATTCAGCGCAGCATATGAGCTAACGCCGGGGTGACGTAGTTGTTGATCTCGGTGATCGTCCCGTCGGTGTCCCGGATGATGTGCGGCAACGCGTTCCACCGAGCCACTTCGAACCCGACCGTGATCAAGTGCTCACGCGCGGGCCCCGACGCGAACGGATCAGGACAGTCGGCCCGACGCGTGTGCCACGCCCCGTCCCGGTAGTAGGTCTCGACAGCCGCCTCAACATGTCTTGGCATCCACAACTCCACGTCACAGGAACAGTTCCCCCCGCCCCCAGCCCCACCCCGCACCCCTGCGACATGTCGAGTCCCATGATTGAACCATCCCTCCGCCCGACCCGACCAGGGCCGAAAGTCCCTTCAGGCGTCGGAGTGGAGGGTTTTGGTGTAGGCGGCTACTGCTTGGAGGGACTTTTCGTCGGCCCACGACCAGGTGGGGCGGGGGGTGGCTGGGCCTTTGTAGGGGGTGTCTGCGTAATGCTGTTGGAGTTCGGCCAGGCGGTTGGTGAGGGTGGTGCGGATTTCGGTGTACGACGGGTCGTCGGCGACGTTGGTGAGTTCTTCGGGGTCGGTGCGGAGGTCGTAGAGCTCCCACTCGGGGTCGAACTGGCGGTCCGAGGAGCCGGGGACGCCCAGGCCGGCGCCGTAGTAGTGGATGAGCTTGAAGTCCTTCGTGCGTACGCCGTAGTGCGCCGGCGCGTGGTGGATCGGGTCGTCGTGCTCCCAGTAGCGGTAGTAGACGGCGTCCGGCCAGTCGTCGACCTTGTCGCCGCGGAGCACAGGCAGGAAGCTGCGGCCCTGCGAGGTCGGGAGCACCTCGGCGGCGTCCAGGCTGGCCATGTCGAGGAAGGTGGCGGCGAAGTCGACGTTGGTGACCATCGCGTCGCAGCTGCTGCCCGCGGGGATCGTGGCCGGCCAGCGGATCAGCATCGGCATCTGCAGCGACTCGTCGAACATCAGTCGTTTGTCGAACCACCCGTGGTCGCCGAGGAAGAACCCCTGGTCCGACGTGTAGACGACCACCGTGTCCTCGGCCAGCCCCTCGGCCTCCAGGGTGTCGAGCAACCGCCCGACGTTGTCGTCGATCGACTGGACACACTGCAGGTAGTCGCGCAGGTAGCGCTGGTACTTCCATCGCATCCGCTCGACGCGGTTTTGCGGCCCACGCAGCTCCGAAGGCAGCTCCTCGCCGAGCTCGTCCGCGCCGAGGTCGTCGGCGACGGACATCCGGACGCCCCGGACGGCCCGGCTCCGGGTGCTGTGGTCGTCGAACAACGTGCTCGGCTCCGCGATCGACCCGATCGGGTACAGCTCCTTGTGCTTCTCGTCCGGCACCCAGGGCCGGTGCGGCGCCTTGTGGTGCACGAGCAGCAGGAACGGCCGGTCCGGGTCGCGGTCCCGGATCCAGTCGATGCTCTGGTCGGTGACGATGTCGGTCGCGTACCCGGGCACGGTCTCGGGACCGTCCGGCCCGATCATCAGCGGGTCGACGTAGTCGCCCTGGCCGGGGAAGACCTTCCACGCGTCGAAGTGCCGCGGCGCCGCCTCGGCCCGCTCACCCAGGTGCCACTTGCCGAACAGCGCGGTCTGGTACCCGGCGTCGTGCAGCACCTGGGCGAAGGTCGGGACCCGGTAGTCGATCTCGGTGAAGATCGAGGCGACCCCGTTCACGTGGCTGTAGGTGCCGGTCAGGATCGACGCCCGCGACGGCGAGCAGATCGAGTTGGTGCAGTACGTCGCATCCATCCGGACCCCCTGAGCGGCCAGGCGGTCCAGGTGCGGAGTCTGGTTGACCTTGCTCCCGTACGCCGAGATGGCGTGCGCAGCATGGTCGTCGGACATGACGAAGACGATGTTGGGTGACGGCATTACCTCACCCCATCCTGTTTTCGGTCGACGACGCAAGGTCCGCGTCGATCTTCAGCATCAGCTCAGGGCTGATTCCCGGGTGTCCGGCGAGTGCTTCCAGCAGCGTGGCGGCCGGGTTGAAGCGACCCATTCCGCGCAGACCGGCGAGTACGTCGTCGGGCAGAGCGTCCCGGTGGTCGGTCAGCACGTCTCGCACTGTGAGCGTCCTGATCGGCGCGTCCGCCGGCAGTTCATCGCGCCGTACGGCGGGCTGCAAAGCGCGCTGTGCCTGCTGCCATTGCCGCTTGACCAGGAGATGCTCGGGCTGCACCGGACCCTCTTCCGGCAGCCCGAGCCGGACGAATTGCTCCGGCGGCGCGTCGTTGCGACGCATCTCGTCGACCAGCAGACCGGCCATCCGCTGCTCGAGGTCGTCGTCGGCGAGCGGAGTCCGTTGCTGCGGGTCGTGTTCCAGGTCGAACAACAGCGATCCGTGCCACCACGGATTCCCGAGCGCCTGAGAGGGCACCCGCAGGAGCGGCGCTCCCTTCGTGAAACCGAAGCCGGCGACCAGTGAAGCGTCGTGCAGTTCCTGCGGCGTGAACCGGGCCCGCATGTGGGTGGGCATCAACGTGTAGTCGTAGAGCGGCGTGTTCGTCGGATCGGCGCACGCCCGCATGTAGACGTAGCGCCCGTCGGTCACGTTGACATGCCCGCCGTGCGCGCCGAACAGCGCGGCCTCACGCATCTCATTACCGCGGAGGCTGAGTCCTTGCATGTCGGGCGGCCTCTCAACATCGAAGTAGTCGAGAAGCGTCGGTCCGAGGTCGATCGTCTGCACCAGCGCATCCCGGCGTACCCCTGCAGCTGCCGCATCCGGATCCCAGACGAACAAGGGCGTGTGGATCGTCTCGTCGAACCAGGGCTGCACGCTCTTGCCCCACCACCCGCGCTCGCCGAGCAGGAAGCCGTGGTCGGTGCAGACGATCAGCATGGTGTCGTCCCAGAGCGAGTGCTCGTCGAACACGTCCAGCACCCGTCCGAGCGACCGGTCGCACATCGCGAGCAGCGCGAGGTACTCACCCCGAGCCCGCTCGACCTCGCCCGGGGCCTCGATCACCCGCCGGTACGACGGCCAGTCGAACACCGGCGCCTCGGTGTCGATCCCTTGCAACCGCCGGTACTCGTCGTAGCTGAAGAACGGCTCATGCGGGTCGAAGGTCTCGATCTGCACGAACCAGCGGTCCTCGGCGAGATTCGTCCGGATGAACTCGATCCCCGCGTCGAAGGTCAGCGTCTGGCTGTGCTGAGACTCGTCGGTCAGGTACTGCCGGTTGATCCAGTCCTGCCGGCTGAGGAAGTTGCTGCCGTTCAGCGTCGGCGGCGGCTCGGGGTCCCGGACGTGCCCCTTCCACCGGTCACCTTCCTGCCCGCGGAAGAACTCGTACGTCGAGAACCGGTTGTGGTAGGTCGCGCCACCGTCTTCCCAGTAGTGCTGGTGATCGGTCGCCAGGTGGGTGTAGACGCCGTGCTGCCGCAGGAGCTCCGGCGTCGAGTCGTCGTACGGCTCCAGCGGTCCCCAGGACCGGTGCAGGAAGTTGTACCGGCCGGTGTGCAACTCCCGCCGCGCAGGCATGCACGGCATGCTGCCCGCGTAGCAGTTGTCGTAGGTGACACTGCGCTCGGCCAGTCGGCTGAAGTTCGGTGCGTGCACGCCCTCGGCCCCGTACGGCGGCAGCATCCGCCGGTTGAGCGAGTCGTACATGACCATCACCGCACGTCTCATCGAAATCGCCGCGGAACACCCGTCATGTGGCTGGTGAGGACCCACAACTGCCTCCCCTCGGAGATCGGGGAGTGTCGGTCCCGCATGATTGGGTAGGTGGTGTGTCCCGGTTCCGGCTGTATCCGACTCCCGTACAGCACGCTGCGTTGCTGAAGCAGTGCGAGCATGCCCGGTACGTGTGGAACCTGGCGCTTGAACAGTGGTCGTTGTGGACCCGGGACAAACGCGCGACGCCTGGGTACGGCGACCAAGCGCGGCAACTTACCGACGCACGGGCGGCGTTCGCCTGGTTGCGCGCCGGTTCGCAGACCGTGCAGCAGCAGGCGTTGCGGGACTTCGACCGCGCCGCCAAGAGCTTCTACACCGGCACCCACCGGCGGCCGACCTGGCGCAGAGCCGGCGTGCACGAGGGGTTCCGCATCGTCGGTGGCCAGGCAACCCGAGTAGTCAAGTTGAACCGCAAGTGGGCTGCGGTCAACGTGCCCAAGGTTGGCTGGGTACGGTTCCGGCTGTCCCGTGCCGTCCCCGAGGCGAGGTCGTACCGGGTAACCTGTGATCGGTCGAGTCGCTGGCACATCGCGTTCGCCGCGATCCCCGTGCCAATACCCGCACCCGGCAGGGGCGAGGTCGTCGGCGTCGATCGCGGCGTCGCCGTCTCCGCGGCCCTGTCCACCGGTGAGCTCCTGATCTGCCCTGGACTGTCGCAGACCGAACATGCACGCCTGAAGCACTTGCAACGTCGCCTGGCTAGGCGCCGTCGCGGCTCCAACCGGCGCCGACGCGTCAAGGCCGCGATCGCCAAGCTGTACGCCCGCGCCGTCGACCGCCGCAAGGACTGGGTGGAAACGACCAGCACCGGCCTCGCCCGCCGCTTCGACCTCATCCGGGTGGAGGACCTGCGGGTTGCGCGGCTGACCAGGCGCCCGAAAGCCAAACCCGACCCCCAACAGCCAGACAGGTACTTGCCGAACCATCGCCGTGCCAAGGCTGGGCTCAACCGTGGCATTTTGGCCAATGGCTAGGGATTGCTGGTCCAGCGCTTGGAGCACAAGGCGCCGGGCCGGGTCGAGAAGGTCAACCCTGCGTACACGTCGCAGACCTGCAGCGCCTGTGGGCACTGCGCGCCGGAGAGCCGCGAGAGCCAAGCGGTGTTCCGGTGCGTTGCCTGCGGGCATCGGGCGCACGCGGACGTGAACGCGGCAGTCAACATCGCGGCCGGACGGGCCGTCAGAGCACGCAGAGAGACGCCCGTACGGGTCTCGCCGAAGCGTGAACCTCAACACACTACCTCCGTGTAGTTGGTTGGAATCCCCGTCCTTCACGACGGGGAGGACGTCAAGCGACCGCCTCGTTCGCGAGCAGTTCGCGGCGTTCCTGGCGGCGGGCGGCCTGGCGGTCCGGGTCGGGGATGGGGGCCGCCATCAGGAGGCGTTGGGTGTACGGGTGCTCGGGCCGGTCGGTGACGTCGACGGCGTCGCCGTACTCGACGATGTCGCCGCGGTACAGGACCGCGACCCGATGGCTGATGTGGCGGACGACCGCGAGGTCGTGGGAGATGAAGAGGTAGGCCACGCCGGTCTCCTCCTGGATCGAGATGAACAGGTCGAGCACGCGCGCCTGCGTGGACAGGTCCAGCGCGGACACGGGCTCGTCGCAGACGATGAGTTTCGGTTCGAGCGCGAGCGCCCGGGCGATGGCGATCCGTTGCCGCTGGCCACCGGAGAACTCGCGCGGCAGCCGGTGTACGGCGTCCTGCGGCAGACCGACCTGGTCGAGCAGGGTACGCACGCGGGTCGAGGCCGTCGCGCGATCGCTCGACCGGCGGGCGACCAGCGGCTCGACCAGGATGTCCTCCACCGTCATCGACGGGTTGAGCGAGCTGTACGGGTCCTGGAACACGACCTGGATGTCGTCGCTCAGCCGGCGGCGCTCCCGCCGCGGCATCCCGACCAGCTCCCGGCCCTCGAACCGGATCGAGCCGGAGCTGACCCCGACCAGGCCGAGGACGGCGCGGCCGATCGTGGTCTTGCCGGAACCGGACTCACCGACCAGCCCGAGCGTTTCGTGCGGCCGGATCTCGAACGAGACCTCGTGCAAGGCCCGGAACCCCTTCTTCCGCCAGCCGTGACCGGCGTACTCGACGACGACGTCCTTCGCCTCAAGCATGGTGCACCTCGATCCTGGCCCGGGGCGCGCTGTCCTCGAGCGTCGAGTCCAGCAGCGTCCTGGTGTACGCGTGGTGTGGGTTCGCGAACAGCGGCCCGACGTCGTCGACCTCGACGATCCGCCCGTCCTGCATCACCGCCACCCGGTCGCAGATGTCCGCGACCACGCCGAAGTTGTGCGTCACCAGCAGCATCGCCATCCCGAACTCGGTCTGCAGGTCCCGCAGCAGGTCGAGGACGTCCGCCTGGACGGTGACGTCGAGCGCGGTCGTCGGCTCGTCGGCGATCAGCAGGTCCGGCTTGCCGGACACCGCCCCGGCGATCAGCACGCGCTGCGCCATGCCACCGGAGATCTCGTGCGGATAGGCCGCAAAGGTACGGCGTGGCTCGGGGATGCCGACGCGTTCGAGCAGGTTCAGCGCTTCCGCGGTCGCGGCCGCCTTCGTCAGCCCGGAGACCTTGCGCAGCGGCTCGACCAGTTGTTCGCCGACCTGGAAGCACGGGTCGAGGTTCGACATCGGCTCCTGCGGGATGTACCCGATCCGCCGGCCACGCAGTGCTCGCCGCTGGGCGTCCGGGAGCCGGGAGAGCTCGGTGCCGTCGAACCGGATGCTGCTGCTTCCGAGCAGGGTCCCGCCGGGTGCCAGCAGGCCGAGGATCGCGAACGCCGTCTGCGTCTTGCCGGAACCGGACTCGCCCACGAGACCCATGACCTCGCCACGCCGTACGTCGAGGTCCACGCCGTGCACGACCTCGCGGTAGCCGTCGCCACTCGGGTAGCCGACCGTCAGGTTCGTGACGCTCAGCAGGGCATCGGTAGACCGTGTTTCAGGGGCCGCCAGGGCCGGTAGCCGTGGCGCCTTGGGTGGCCGGTCGGTGCGCTGGATGACGTCCCGGATCGCGTTGCCCAGCAGCACCAGCGACGCCACCGTCAACGCGATCGTTGCTCCCGGCCACCAGATGGCGATCGGCGAGTTGTAAATGTTGGTGAACGCGTCCTGCAGCATGCCGCCCCAGGTCGGCGTCCCGGGGTCGCCGAGGCCGAGGAACTCCAGCCCGGACTGGACGACGATCGCGATGCCGGCCACCACCGAGGCCTGGATGACGACCGGTGCCCGGACGACGAGCAGGATGTGCCGGCCGATGATCCGCGGGTCGCTCAGTCCCGAGACCCGGGCGGCGTCGACGTACAACTCGTGCTTGACCCCCATCACCTGACCGCGCACCAGCCGGTAGAAGCCGGGGGACAGCATCACGCCGAACGTGACCATGGACAGGTAGATCGACGAGCCGAGCGCCTGGAACAGGGCCAGCAGGACGATCATCGTCGGCAGTGCCATCAGCAGGTTCGCGCCCCAGCCGAGGACGCCGTCGAGGAAGCCGCCGTAGTAGCCGCTGAGCAAGCCCGACACCACGCCGAGTACGAGCGCGACCGACAGCGCGATCAGCGCACCGGCCAGGGTGTTCTGGCCGGCGTGCAGCAGTCGGCTGAAGATGTCACGACCGGCGCCGTCACCGCCCAGCAGGTAGCCGCCGCCGGGTCCCGCGTTGATCTTGTCCAGGCGCAGCGACGACGGGCTGTTGGGCGCGATCAGCGGGGCCAGCAGGCTGGCGACCACGATCACTGTCAGGATCACGAGCGCCGCAACGGCCAGCGGATTGCGGAAGACCTTGCGAACAATCATTGGACACGCACCTTGGGGTTGACCCAGCCGCTGACGATGTCGATGACCAGGTTGACGACGACGACCAGGACGACCAGCGTCACGACCACACCCATCAGCACCGGTACGTCGCCTTGCAGCGCAGCGTTGATGGTGAGCGTGCCGAGTCCGGGGATCGCGAACACCTTCTCGATCACCACCGCACCACCCAGCAGGGCGATGAACTGCAGCGACAACACAGTCAGCGCGGGCGAGGCGGCGTTGCGCAGCGCATGCCGGAACAGCACCGACCGCGGGCTGATGCCCCGGGCCCGCAACGTGCGGATGAAGTCCTGACGCAGTACGTCGATCACGGCGCCCCGGACCTGTTGTGCGGCCGACGCGGTGCTCCCGATCACCAGGGACGCCACCGGCAGCACGAGGGCCAAGGCCCAGCCGCTGGGTGACTCCGAGAGCCGCACGTAGCCGGTCGCCGGCAGGACGCCGAGGGTGACCGAGAGGAACACGACCAGGACCAGCGCGACCCAGAAGTTCGGGAGTGCGAAGCCCAGCACGCTGAGGACCTGGATGACCCGGTCCAGCCAGCCGCCCCGGACCGCCGCGGCGACTCCCAGACCGACGCTGATCAGCGCGGTCAGCGCCACGGCCAGGACGACCATGGACAACGTGACCGGGAGGCGGTTGGCGATCGCCTGGGCCACTGGCTCGTTGGTGAACCACGAGATGCCCAGGTCACCGCGAGCCGCGTGTTCGGCCCAGGCGCCGAACTGTGCGAGCAACGGTTTGTCCAGCCCGAGCTCGGCGTTCTTGGCCGCGAGTTGCTCGGCGGTGGCGTTCTCGCCGAGCAGGTTCCGGGCGACGTTCCCGGTGGCCGAGAAGGCGAGCAGGAACGTGATGGTCGCGATCATGGCGACCAGTACGGCGCAGCTGACCAGCCGGCGTCCGGCGAAGGAGAGCATCGGGTCACTCCTTCGGCCCGAAGGCGCTGACCGGCGGCGCCACGTTGTACGCCTGCATGTCGACGGCGGTCCGGGCATCGCTCAGGTAGACGCTGTTCTCCCGGTACCACGGTGCGAACCAGGCGTTGTCCACCAGCCACTTGCTGACCGCCTTCATCGCCGCCGGCAGCTCGGCCTCGGACGCCGTCTGCGCGGTGGCCAGCAGCTTGTCGAGCTCCGGGTCGCCGGCCTTGAGCGGGTTCCACGGAGACTTCCGGGTGACCGCTTTCTGGATGTCCTGCCAGGCCGACTGGCTGCCCAGCGTCATGAACGCGACCGGGTACTTGCCGGACAGGATTGCCGGAATGATCGCGTTGGCCGGGGTCTTGACCCACTTCACCGTGATGCCTACCGCCGCGAGCTGCTGCCCGATAATCGCGTTGTACTGCGCGAATCCCGCGGACTCCGGCATCGTGATGGTGAAGCCTCCTGCATAGCCGGCGTCGGCCAGGAGCTGCTTGGCCTTCGGCACGTCGTACGTGTACTGCCCGTCGAGCGACTTGTCGTAGCCGTCGCCGGCGGCGTTGAAGATCTGGGTGGTGAGCGAGCCCTCGCCGTGCGAGACGTTCTTCAGGATCGCCTCCCGGTCGAACGCCAGGTTGATCGCCTGGCGGACCCGGAGGTCCTTCAGCGCCGGGACCAACTTGCCGTCGCGGTCCATCAGCAGCAGGCCGACCCAATTCACCGGTGTGGTGTTGACGGTCAGGCCGCTGCGCTTGGCGTCGGCGAGCGAGTTGGTGTCGGTGATGGTCGCGTTGACCTGACCGGCCTTGAGCGCGTTCAGCCGTGCGGTCAGGTCGTTCATCGGCTTGATGACGACCTTGTCGTACGGGAAGGCGGCCGCATTCGAGTAGCCCGGGTTCCGCGTGTAGGTGTAGGTGCTGCCGGCAACGGTCCCGGCCTTGTCCAGCACGTACGGGCCGCTGCCGACCGGCGCGGTCGCGACGGCCGCCGCCGTCAGCGACCTGGGGCTGGCCATCACCCCGCCGACGCTGGCCAGGTAGTCGATCAGGCCGGGATCAGGTGACTTGAGCTTCAGGTTGAGCTCGGTCGGGCTGACGATCTGGTACGAGCCGATCGACCGGGTCATGTAGGAGTTCTGCCCGGTCCCGGCGGCGAGGTTGGCCATGTTCGCCTTGACCGCGGCGGCGTCGAACGGCGTGCCGTCGGTGAACTTCACGCCGCTCTTCAGCTTCAGGTTCAGGTTGGTCCGGCTCGCGTCGTACTTCCACGCGGTCGCCAGCGACGGCTGCAGCTTGTTGTCCTTGTCGCGCTTCAGCAGCGTGTCGAAGACCGGCGACCAGTACTGCATCTGGTTGCCGATGTTGAGCTGCGTCGGGTCGAACGAGTTGTTGTCGAGGGCGTTGGCGATGGTCAACGTCTTGGCGGCCGACGAGCTGCCGGCACCGGCGCCGGAGCATGCACCGACACCGGCGACGAGTGCGGCAGCGGCGAGGACCGCGCTGCAGCGGCGGATGAGCATGGTGAGCTCCTTAGCGGGTGGAAGTGGGAATCGGTACGTCGGCACTGGCGTCGAAGCCGATGCGCCAGCCCTTCACCCAGATCGGTTCGGCAGGGGTGAACGGTTCGGTGTACAGGTGCCAGTGGCGACTCTCGTCGTCACTGGACGGATCGGTGGTCCAGCCGACGGTCGCGCCGTCAGTCGGGCAGGTGATCGTGAGCAGCCCGTCGGCTGTCTCGATCACGGGTTCTGCGCAGCGCGGCCGGGGATTCCACGAGGCCAGGAGCTCGCGTTCGGGAAGCTGCCCGAGGTCGCCGACCTTGGCCAGCCAGGCGTCCAGTGCGTCGGACAGTCGCTCGCGGACGTCGTCGTACTCGGGCAGGCCGGCGAGGTTGTGCTGTTCGTGCGGATCGGCCTCGACGTCGTAGAGCTCCTCGGCAGGTTTGCTCGCGGCAACGATCGATCGCTGCAGGTCGGTGAGGACGGACGGCAGCTGCCCGAACGCCAACTGCTGGTGGGCTTCCTGGGCGTGCAACCGGCGCAGCTCGGCCCAGGTGGCCAAGTGGTCCGGGTACTCGCAGTGGCCCATCGGCGACCGGTCCGGATGCAGGTGACGGGTGTAGCGGAAGCGCCGATCGCGGATGGTTCGCGACGTGTCCTCCTGCTCACCCATCCGGTCCCGAGCACTCACCACGTACTCGTCCCGACGCTTCCGAGGTACGCCGTCCGAGCCGAGCAGCACGTCACCATGCAGATGCCCGGGTACGTCGAGCCCGCACATTGCGAGCATGGTTGGCGCAAGGTCCAGCAGAGCAACCGGATCCTTGTAAGCCCCTGGCGACACCTTCCCCGGCCAGCGAACGATCAGCGGTTCGCGGAGTCCGAGCTCGCTCGCCCAGCGCTTGCCGCGCGGCATTCCGAGTCCGTGGTCGCTCCAGAACACCACGATGGTGTCGTCCGCGAGACCGTCCTCTTCGAGCTCCCGCAGGATCGTGCCGACCCAGTGGTCCATCTGGCTGACCAGCTCCAGATACCGCTTCCACGCCGTACGGAAGACCTCGGTGTCCGGGTGATACGGCGGTACGTCGACCTGCTCGACCCGGGTCGCGTCCGGCGTCCGGCGGGCGAACTCGTCATCGGTCAGGTAGAGCTGCGACTCGTGCGTGATCAGCCCGTGGAACGCCATGAAAAACGGCTGGTCCGGGTCCTCGCGGAGCCGCCAGTGCGCGTGGTCGCCGAGCTCGTCGTACACGGGGTCCGGCACGTCGAGCTGGAAATCGGTGAACGCGCTGTTGCCGGTCCAGTAGCCGGCTTCCCGGAAGTACTGCGGGAGCAGCCGGACGTCGGCCGGGGGAGTGGCCCGGGTTCGCATGTGCATCGTGCCGATGGCCGGTGGGAAGCAGCCGGTGACGATGGCGCTGCGCGACGGCCCGCAGACCGGGGCGGCCGCGAACGCGCGGTCGAATCGGATCCCGTCAGCGGCGAGCGTGTCGAGGTACGGCGTGGTCGCCTGCTCGGCGCCGGGCCAGACCCCGGTGTAGCAGCCGAGGTGGGGGTTGATGTCGTGCGTACTGATCCACAGCACGTTCGGCCTGGAAGAAGGCATAGCTGTGCTCCCTGAGGGGCGTGTGAGGTGCCGCTAGGTCAGTCGACGGCGCGCAGGCGCTGCTTGGGCAGCCGGCGCCGGAGCTCGTCGCGAAGCTCGATGCACCAGGCAACGTGGTGGTCCATCGACTGGGCGCCGCGCTGGTGCGCCGCCTCTGCGACCAGTTCGTGAAGCTCGGCGTCGAACGGGATCTCTGGCTCCTGTGGGAGCGTCCGGTCCCGATCGCGGAAGCGCTTGATCTGCAGTTGCCGCGCGTTGATCTCGCGGTCCAGCAGCTCGATGACCTGCTCGACCTGGAGGAAGCCGCTGAACGCCAGCCGCCCGAAGAACCCGGGATCCCGGGACAGCACAGTGGTCGGCGTGTACGGCGTGGTGAGCCAGTCCAGGAAGACCGTGACGCCCTCGTCGGTGACCCGGTAGGTCTTCGCGTCCTGGGCGCCCGGGCGGGGCTCGACGGTGTGCCAGACCCAGCCGCGGTCCTCCATCGCGGCCAGCACCCGGTAGACCTGGCTCATCGTGGTGTTCGGGCGCTGGAAGCGGCCATGGGTGTCCATGTAGCGCTTCAGGTCGTAGCCGGTGCTGGGGCGCGTCAGCAGGACGCCGAGAAGGATGTGCTCGAGCTTCATGGCCGCGCCTCCTGCTGGGGTATGACACAAGTGGAATGCCTCTTGAGGACACCACAAGTGGAATACCCCGTCAAGAGTTCGCGTCCCTGTCCGAGTTCGGACACCTCCGGGACCGCGCCGTCGTGCCTGGCTTAGATTGATCGCTCATGGCCATGTTCGACCTTTCCCTCGACAAGCTCCGCGCGTACCGGCCCGAGGTGGCCGCGCCCGCCGACCTCGCCGACTTCTGGCGCCGATCCATCGAGAAGGCGCGCACCGACGACCTGTCCGCCACCTTCACCGCCGTCGACAACAAGCTCAGCGTCATCGACACCTACGACGTGACGTTCGCCGGTTTCGGCGGCACTCCGATCAAGGGCTGGCTGCACGTGCCGGCCGGCGCGACCGGGCCGCTGCCGACCGTCGTGCAGTACTTCGGGTACTCCGGCGGCCGCGGCTTCCCGCACACCACCAACCTGTGGGCGCAGGCCGGGTACGCGCACTTCGTGATGGACACCCGCGGCCAGGGCTACAGCGGCGGGAACCCGGGCGCCACCCCCGACGACAGCGCGTACGCCGGTCTCAACCACACCCCGGGGTTCATGACCGCGGGTATCACCGACCCGGAGACCTACTACTACCGCCGCGTCTTCGTCGACGCCGTCCGCGCGCTCGAGGCGGCCCGGACGTCGGAGTTCGTGGACCCGGGCCGGATCATCGTCACCGGCGGCAGCCAGGGCGGCGGGATCTCGATCGCGGCCGCCGGGCTGGCCGGCCTGGCCGGGATCGAGGTGCTCGGCTGCGCGCCCGACGTACCGTTCCTGTGCCACTTCGAGCGGGCGCTGCAGATCACCGACAAGGACCCGTACGGCGAGATCACCCGGTACCTGAAGGGGTTCCGGGACCAGGTCGAGACGGCGTACCGGACGCTGAGCTACTTCGACGGCGTCAACCTCGGCCGGCTGGCCACGGCGCCGACGCTGTTCTCGGTCGCGCTGATGGACCCGGTCTGCCCGCCGTCGACGGTGTTCGCGGCCTACAACGCCTACGGCACCGCGTCGGGCGGCGAGCCGGCCAAGGAGATCAAGGTCTACTCCCACAACGAGCACGAGGGCGGCCAGACCTACCAGCAGGACGCCCAGCTCGACTGGTTCGCGGACCTCTTCCGGAAAGACTCATCGCCGGACCGATGAGTTCTGGCCGGCGCTGTCGTTTCACCTGACAACAGCGTCGGTCAGACTGTGACCGACCCGAACCGCGGGAGGCCGCAGATGGACTGGAAACTCGAACTCGTCATCGTCCCGGTGTCGGACGTGGACCGGGCCAAGAAGTTCTACACCGAGCAGCTCGGCTTCCGCGAGGACGTCGACCACAGCGCGGGCGACTCGTTCCGGGTGGTGCAGCTGACCCCGCCGGGCTCGGCCTGTTCGATCACGATCGGCACCGGCCTGACGACTGCGCCGCCCGGGACGTACCAGGGCACGCACCTGGTCGTGAACGACATCGAGGCGGCCCGCGCCGACCTGGTCGAGCGGGGTATCGAGGTGAGCGAGCCTTTCCACTTCACCGCCGAAGGCCAGCAGGGCGGTCTGCACCCGGACCGCTCGGACTACGGCACGTTCCTGAACTTCCAGGACCCCGACGGCAACGGCTGGACGGTCCAGGAGGTTCACAAAACGAACCCCGCTCGGCTGTGACCACGCTCGAAGAGGCGGCGTTCGCGGGTGACGAGTCCGCGTTCGCCGACCTGGCTGGGCGGCACCGGCGGGAGCTGCATGTGCACTGCTACCGGATGCTGGCGTCCTTCGACGACGCGGAGGACGCCGTGCAGGAGACGTTGCTGCGGGCATGGCGCGGCCGGGACGGGTACGACGGCCGGACGTACTTCCGGGCGTGGCTCTACCGGATCGCCACCAACGTGTGCCTGGACGTGGCCCGCCGACACGCCCGGCGGCAGGCCGCGTCGCCGGGGGAGATGGTCTGGCTGCAGCCGTACCCGGACCAGCTGCTCGACGAGATCGCCCCGCCCGACAACCAACCCGACGCGGTCGCTGTCGACCGCGAGACGATCGAGCTGGCGTTCCTGGTCGCACTGCAGTCGCTACCGGCCCGCCAGCGGGCTGCATTGATCGCACGGGACGTGCTTGGCTGGTCGGCCAACGACACGGCCGAGCTGCTCGAGACCAGCGTGGCTGCGGCGAACAGTGCCTTGCAACGTGCCCGTACGACGATGCAGCAACGCTTGCCGGCTCGTCGTACCGACTGGAGTGCGCCGCGGCCGACCGCCGAGGAGCGGGACGTGCTGGCGCGGTTCATCGACGCGCACGAGCGGTGCGACGCGGCCGGGGCGATCGCGATCGCGGCCGAGGACATCCGGATCTCGATGCCGCCGGACCAGCTGTCGTTCGCGGGCCTGGACGGACTGCGGCCGCTGCTGCAGCGGGCGTTCGGGCCGGACCGGGACGGCGACTGGCGGCTGGTGCCGACGTCGGCCAACCGGCTGCCCGCGGCGGCGTCGTACCTGCGCCGACCGGGCGACACGGTGTTCCGCGCGTTCAAGCTCGACGTCCTGCGGGTCAGCGACGGCGAGATCGCGGAGATCACGACATTCGGGTACTCGCGGTTCCCTGCCTTCGGGCTTCCGGCCCACCTGTCTGACTAGTCTGGAGGCATGCTGGGACTGCCGACGGAGATCCGGGCCTGCTTGTTCGATCTGGACGGTGTGCTGACCGACACGGCGGCGGTGCACGCCGCCGCGTGGAAGGAGATGTTCGACGAGTTCCTCCGGACGTACTCCGCGCAGCACGGCATCCCGTACCGGCCGTTCGGCGCCCGGGACGAGTACGACGCCCACGTCGACGGCAAGCCACGGGTCGACGGCGTCCGCGACTTCCTCGCCGCCCGCGGGATCAGCTTGCCGGAGGGCTCCTCGGACGATCCGCCGGACGCGCTGACGGTGAACGGCCTCGGCAACCGCAAGAACCTGGCTGTCCAGCGGCGGATCCGGACCGAGGGCGTCGAAGTGTTCGAGGGCTCCCGGCGGTACCTGCAGGAGGCCGAGAAGGCCGGACTGCGCCGGGCCGTGGTGTCCTCCAGCGCCAACACCCGCGAAGTGCTCGACGTCACCGGACTCGCGCAGTACATCGAGGAAGTGGTGGACGGGGTGACGATCCGGACCGACGGGCTGCGCGGCAAACCCGCGCCCGACACGTTCCTGAGGGCTGCTGACCTGTTCGGCCTGGATCCGCGCGAGGCAGTGGTGTTCGAGGACGCGCTGGCCGGCGTGGCCGCAGGCCGGGCCGGGGCCTTCGGGCTGGTGGTCGGCGTCGACCGGGTGGGGCAGGCCGAAGAGCTCACGGCGCACGGCGCGGACGTCGTCGTCCGCGACCTGGCGGAACTTCTGGAGGGCCGATGATCGACCGCGGGCACCACCCGATCGAGCCGTGGCGGTTGCGCGAGACCCGGCTCCAGCTGGACAAGCTGGCCCAGTCCGAGTCGCTGTTCGCGCTGTCGAACGGTCACATCGGGCTGCGCGGCAACCTCGACGAAGGCGAGCCGTACGCGATCCCGGGCACCTACCTGAACTCCTTCTACGAGCAGCGCCCGCTCCCGTACGCCGAGGCCGGCTACGGCTACCCGGAGTCCGGCCAGACCCTGGTCGACGTCACCAACGGCAAGCTGATCCGGCTGATGGTGGACGACTCGCCGTTCGACCTCCGCTACGGCTACCTGAGCCGCCACGAGCGCTCGCTCGACTTCCGCACCGGCATCCTGGAACGCGACGTGGACTGGACCTCGCCGGGCGGCAAGCGGATCCACGTCCGCAGCCGCCGGATGGTCTCGCTGACCCAGCGCGCGGTAGCCGCGATCGAGTACGTCGTCGAGCCGATCGACCAGCCCGCCCGCTTCGTGATCCAGTCCGAGCTGGTCGCGAACGAGACGCAGCCGAAGCTCTCCGACGACCCACGCGTCGCGGCGGTGCTCGACAACCCGCTCAAGCCGGTCAGCCACGACGGCGGCGAGAACGGCGTCGTCCTGATCCACCGGACGACGCGCAGCCGGCAGTTGATGGCGGCCGCGATGGCGCACGAGGTCGACACCTCGGTGCGGTACGCGATGGACCTCGACGTCCGCGAGAACTGGGCGCGGTCGACGGTGATCTGCCAGCTCCAGCCGGGGGAGACCCTGCGCGTGGTGAAGTACCTGGCCTACGGCTGGTCGAGCCTGCGGACGGAGACGGCGATCCGGGACCAGGTCGCGGCGGCGCTGGCCAGCGCGCGGTTCTCCGGCTGGGACGGGCTGACCGGGCAGCAGGCGGAGTTCCTGGACGACTTCTGGGACGGCGCCGACGTCGAGGTGCACGGGCATCCCGAGCTGCAGCAGGCAGTCCGGTTCGCGCTGTTCCACGTGCTGCAGGCCGGCGCGCGGGCCGAGCGGCGGGCGATCCCGTCGAAGGGCCTGACCGGCGCCGGATACGACGGCCACACGTTCTGGGACACCGAAGGCTTCGTCCTGCCGGTCCTGAACTACACGCTGCCCGATGCTGCTGCCGATGCGCTCCGCTGGCGGCACTCGACACTCGAGCTGGCTCGTGAGCGCGCCGCCGTACTGGGTCTTCGCGGCGCCGCGTTCCCGTGGCGGACGATCCGGGGCCAGGAGTGCTCGGGCTACTGGCCGGCGGGTACGGCGGCCTTCCACATCAACGCGGACATCGCCGAAGCGGTGATGCGGCACCACACCGCGACCGCGGACGAGGAGTTCCTCGAGGAGGTCGGGCTCGAGCTGTTGGTGGAGACCGCGCGGCTGTGGATGTCGCTGGGGCACCACGACCGGCACGGCCGCTGGCACCTGCCCGGCGTCACCGGCCCGGACGAGTACAGCGCGGTTGCCGACGACAACGTCTTCACCAACCTGATGGCCTGCCGGAACCTGCAGGCCGCCGCGGCGATCGCCCTACGGCATCCGGCCAAGGCGCGCGAGCTCGGCGTCGACAGCGAAGAGGAAGCAAGCTGGCGGGACGCGGCGGCCGCCGTGCACATCCCGTACGACGCGGAGCTCGGGGTGCATCCGCAGTCCGAGGGGTTCACCGGGTACGCCGAGTGGGACTTCGAGTCGTACAAGGGCAAGTACCCGTTGATGCTGCACGCGCCGTACTTCCAGCTGTACCGCAAGCAGGTGGTCAAGCAGGCGGACCTGATGCTTGCGACGTACTGGTGTGGAGACTCGTTCACGCCGGAGGAGAAGGCGCGCAACTTCGACTACTACGAACGCCTGACGGTGCGCGACTCGTCGTTGTCGGCGTGCGTGCAGGCGGTGATGGCGGCGGAGGTGGGTCACCTCGACCTCGCCTACGACTACGCGTACGAGGCCGCGCTGATCGACATGCGGAACCTGCACCACAACACCGGCGACGGCCTGCACATGGCGTCGCTGGCCGGGGCGTGGACCGCGTTGGTGGCCGGCTTCGGTGGGTTGCGGGAACGCGACGGATGCTTGTGCTTCGACCCGGCGCTGCCGCAGGGCATGTCGCGGCTGGTGTTCTCGATCCGCTGGCGAGGTGCGCGGCTGAAGGTGGACATCAACGGCGTCGAGGTGACCTACACGGTCCATGACGGCGCCAACTGCAGCGTGTCCTTCAAGCACGCGGGTGAGATGGTCACGATCACGCCGGAGGAACCGATCACCCGCCCGCTCAACAAACGCACCCCGCTCCTCCCTCGCCCCACCCAGCCACCAGGCCGCGAACCGCGCTCAGCCCTGGCACAGAACGGCCTGGTCGGCTGACACTCGCTCAGCGGTGGGCCAGGGCCTCGAGGAGGGTGGTGTTTTCCAGGAGTCTCGGGGCCCGTTCGAGGAGGTTCAGGACGCGGGTGACGGTCTGCTGGGTGGTGCGTTCGCTGATGGACAGCAGGGACTTGAAGCTCGTCCGGCAGGTGGACTCACGGTCCAGGACCTGGGCGTAGAGCTCGATGTCGGGCAGGTCGGGGCTCTCCTTCAGCAGTTGCTGCGTGCCGCGCGCACAGCTCAGCAGAGTCCGGTTGAGCTTCTGCGCGGACGGCGGCTTGGAGCGGGCGTAGGCCTCGTCGGCGAGTGCCTTCACCAGGAAGTACTCCGCGCTGGTCGTCTTCTCGCGCAGGTACCGCAGGCCCGCGACCTTGCTGACGTCGTCGGTCAGTCCGCAGACCGCCCACTGCGGCGGCACGATGAACACCTGGCTCTGCGGGATTCCCACGGGCAGTTCGCGCACCGTCTGGAGACCGCCGGCGCGGGTGACCGCGACCAGCGCAGCCTTCGACGCCGCGTCGGTCGGGTTGGCCGGCGGCGCGGTGGTCACCCGCGTGGACCAGTCCGAGTCCGGTACGACGAGCACTGACAGGTTCCCGGTGTTCTTGAGCAGCAGCGACGTACCGGTGTCGTCCGTGCTGGCCTCCAGCAGCACTCCCTCGTTGCCTGCCACCGCCGGAAGCTTGAGGTCGGACTGGGAGCAGTCTGCCGCCGGCTTCGCCGTGGTGAACGTCGGAATCACGATCGGTGGCGGTTCCGCGCTCGGTGGCTCCGTGTCCTGCCCGCAACTCGTCACGGCCGGCACCATGATCAGTGCAGCAGCCAACCCCAACGCCCGAACCATCGACACCACCCCCCTGAGCCCACGCAGAACCCACGCCACCTAGGTCCCCACCCGCTTGCTACATCGTCAGCTACAACTAGGTGTTACGCAGAGCACGCAACAACAGCACGACACCACGGACCGCATCGGCGTTCGCGGCCACCGCAACTACGATCAGTCCCCATAGCGGAACGCCCGCGATCGCGGAGATCGCGAAGATCAGCAGCCGGAACTCACGCCGGAACAACAGCCGTACGTCGGTGTCCCGCCCCACTGCATGCACGTAGGAGATGAGCAGACAGCCAACCGCTGCAGCGAATCCCCAGCTCCAGCTTCCACCGGCCAAAACAAGCGCTAGTACGACAGCCAGATCGGCGTACCGATCCAGCAGCGTGTCCAGAGCCGCACCACGAGGGGAAGCCTTCGCGCCGATCCGCGCGAGCTCACCGTCGACACCGTCGAGCGCCGACCCGAGGACAACTCCGAGCCCGCCCGCCACCATCAACCACCGGTCACCGGTTGCGATCAATCCTGCAGCCACCAGCGTCACCACGAAGGCCACGGCGGTCGCCACGTCAGGTGCAAGACGAGTGCGCAGCAGCATGCGGGTGAGCGGTCCGGAGATCCGCCGGTTGAGCACGCGGGCAACGACCCCGTCGGTGGGCTTGGGGCCGTAGCGCCGCCACATGGACCGTTCAAGCGCTCGAATTGTCTCCGGCGTGTCCACATCCGCCCACAGACCCTGCACGTCCCGCGACTGCATCACGCAACCGTGCGCGAGCAGTTGCTGCCGGAGCTCCAGCCAAGACTCCCGGCGCCGGTAGTTCACCAGCAGCACGTCCTGTACGTCGACCACGGCCATCCCCGCGTCCACAGCGTCGTACTCGTCGAGGTCCGGACCGAGGCCGGCGACGGACCCGTCGTCCTCCAGCCGGACCCGGTTCGGCGGTGTGCTGCCCTTGGCGATCGCTGGTCGACCTGATCGGTCGACGGCGGCGACGTTCCCGGTCGGCGTCTCGATCAGTCGCCGCACGTCGTCCGCCTCGAACACGTGGTCGCCCAGCACGACCAGGCAGCGCCGGTCGCCGACCACGCTGAGACCGGTCAGCACCGAGGACGCCGTACCGCTCTCCCAGTCGTGGTTGACGACGACCTCCACCGGCAGGTCGCGGACCTTGATCGCGGCGATGACGTCGTCGGCGCGGTAGCCGAGCACGACGACCACGCGCTCGATGCCGGCCCGGCGCAGGACCCGGACCGAGCGCTCCAGCAGGCTGGTGCCGCCGACCCGGCGCAACGCCTTCGGCTGGTCCGACCGCATCCGGAGACCGCGCCCGGCCGCCAGCACCAAGGCCACCCGCACCACGTTGTCCCTGCCCACACCGAACCTCCCTCGCCCCTCACCAGGATGCCCTAGCCGCTACCCTGTCCGGTGATGAAGATGGCGCGACAGTTGCTGCGCTCCCTGGTGTTGCTGGGAGCGCTGCTTGGCGTGTTCGCGCTGCACGGGCTGAGCGACCTGTCGCCGGAACGGCCCGCCGAGGTCTCGACGACCTCGGTGGCGCTCGTCCTGCCGCTGGATCCGCACGGCGTGATGGAGCGGCTCGAGCAGGTCGCCATGACCGCCCCGGACACGCTGGCCGTCGACCCGGTGAACCACAAGCACGCGCTGGCGTGTCTCACCCTCGCTACCGGCTCCTTCCTGCTCCTGCTGGCCGTCGGCCTGTTCCTGCGCCGCGTGCGGTTCGCCGAGGCGCCCCGCCTCGCCACCGTGACGCCGGCCCCACCACGCCCAGGCGTGGCTTCTGCAGCCCCTGATCTGACCAGGCTCTGCATCCTGCGAACGTGACGTCCGCCTGACGCCGTCCTCACGTGCGTGAGCTCCTCACGCATGCCCTCTTTCTCCCCGAAAGGACGCCGCCGTGCGGCTCTCAATTCGCGGCATCGCTGCCGCCTGCCTGCTCGCTCTTGCCCTGACCAGCTGCGGGAACGCCGAGACACCGGCCGCCTCACAGACCCCCACGCCTACGCCGACCCCCACAGCGACCCCCACTGCAACCCCCACTGCCAAACCAACCGCCGTACCGACGAAGGTCCCAACACCCACGGCGGACGTCACCGTCGACGTGTCGATCGCCGGTGGCAAGGTCTCGACCGGTTCCGCGGTGGTGAAGGCGAAGCCCGGCCAGACGGTCCGGATCAACGCGGTCAGTGACGTCGCCGACTCCCTGCACGTGCACGGCTACGACAAGACCCTGGACCTGAAGCCGGGCAAGTCCGGATCGGTCGAGTTCGCCACCTTCACCAAGGGAATCTTCGAGGTGGAGACGCACGAAACCGGCAAACTCCTCTTCAAGCTGCAGGTCTCGTGATCGCGCTCCACGGGATCGGCGGTCGTCAGGACCTGCCGATCCCGCTGGGGTTCGCCGTGGCCGGGGCCGGGGTCGCGATCACGTTGTCGTTCGTGATCCTGGCCGTCGCCTGGCGCACGCCGCGCTACCGCGGCGCCAGGTCCGGTACGGCGTTGCCGTCGGCGCTGGCGAACGCCTTGGACTCGCCGTGGTTGCGGTGGGCGGTCCGGCTGTTCGGTCTGGCGGCGTTCCTCTACGCGGGGCTGGCGTTGCTGGCCGGCGCGGACCGGCTGACGAACCCGATCTTCGGGGTCGTCTACATCCTGGTGTGGGTCGGCCTGGTCCCGGTGTCACTGCTGCTGGGACCGGTGTGGCGGACCCTGAACCCGCTGCGCACCCTGCACCTGCTGGTCTGCCGCCTGCTACGACACAACCCGCGCCAGGGCCTGCTGGAGTTGTCACCCCGCGTCGGGCTGTGGCCCGCCGCGGTCGGGATCTTCGCCTTCGCCTGGCTGGAACTGGTCGCGCCGGACCGGGCGACCCTGCTCGTCCTGCAGACCTGGCTCGCGCTGTACGTCGTCTACGTCCTGTTCGGCGCGGTGCTGTTCGGAGACCGGTGGTTCGCCTCCGCGGATCCGTTCGAGGCCTACGCGACGTTGATGGCCAAGCTCTCGCCGTGGGGCCGCCGTACCGACGGAGCGATCGTCGTACGGCGTCCGCTCGAGAACCTGGACAGCCTGACACCCCGCCCCGGCCTGGTCGGTCTGGTCGCGACCCTGCTCGGGTCGACGGCGTACGACGGCTTCTCCCGCAGCACCCTGTGGATCGCCTGGGCACAGAACTCGGGCTACTCGCAGACCCTGCTCGGCACGCTCGCCCTGGCGGGCTTCGTGGTGTTCGTGCTGGTGACGTACTCGGCGGCGACCGTGCTGGCCGGGCGGATGTCGTCGCGGGCGGCGCTGCCGGGGATGTTCGCGCACTCGGTGGTGCCGATCGTGCTCGGGTACGTCGTCGCGCACTACTTCACGCTGCTGGTGCTCGAAGGTCAGCGCACGCTGATCCTGCTCAGCGACCCGCTCAGCAACGGCTGGAACGTGTTCGGCACCGGCCTGCTCGGCGTGAACGCGGCACTGACGAACTACCCGGCGGCGATCGCGACCATCCAGGTCGGCGCCGTGGTCGCCGGTCACCTGCTGGGAGTCGTCTCCGCCCACGACCGGGCGGTCGCGCTGTTCGCCCGCGGCAGGGCGCTCGCGGGCCAGATCCCGCTGCTCGTCGTCATGGTCGCCTACACGGTCGGCGGCCTGCTCCTGCTGTTCTCCGCTTGATTTCCCGAAGAGGTCCGCTATGAGTCTGAACACCCGAATCTCGGTCGCCGTCGCGGCCGCCTTCGTCCTCGTGGTCGGTGTCCTGCTGGTGGCGAACGCCGCCGGCTCCGACGACGCGGGCACCCAAGCTCCGGCCACGGCCGCTGTCGACGAACGCCTGGTCCGGCCGGACAGCCACAAGCTGAACGTTGCCGCCGACAACAAAGTGACGTTCGTCGAGTTCCTCGACTTCGAGTGCGAGTCCTGCCGGGCGGCGTACCCGGCGGTCGAGCAGCTGCGCAAGGACTACGCCGGCCGGGTCACGTTCGTGGTCCGGTACTTCCCGATCCCGTCGCACTTCAACGCCGAGCGGGCCGCCCGCGCGGTCGAGGCGGCGGCGCAGCAGGGCAAGTTCGAGCTGATGTACCAGAAGATGTACGACACCCAGGCCGAGTGGGGTGAGCAGCGGGTCCCGGCCGACGACCGGTTCCGTGGGTTCGCCATGGACCTCGGTCTCGACCTGGCGGCGTACGACAAGGCCTACGCCGACCCGGCCACGCTGGAGCGGATCAAGAAGGACGTCGCCGACGGCGAGGCGCTCGGGGTGCAGGGCACGCCGACGTTCTTCCTGAACGGGAAGAGGCTCGAGCCGAGGTCGTACGACGACCTGGTCAAGAGCATCGATGCCGAGCTCGGCTAGCAGTGGGCTGAGGGAACGGCACGAGCCGTTCCCTCGGTTGCTGCCCTGGTTCCTGCTGGTCGGCGGCCTGATCGGGCTGGCCGCTTCGGCGGTGCTCACGGTCGAGAAGATCGCGATCCTGCGCGACCCGGCGTACGTGCCGTCCTGCAGCATCAACCCGGTGCTGTCCTGCGGCTCGGTGATGACCAAGCCGCAGGCCGAGGCCTTCGGGTTCCCCAACCCGCTGATCGGCATCGCCGGGTTCGCCGTGATCGCGACGGTCGGCGCTGCACTGCTGGCCGGGGCGTCGTTCCGTCGGTGGTTCTGGCTGGGGTTGCAGGCAGGGGTGACGTTCGGAGTCGGCTTCGTGCACTGGCTGATCTTCCAGAGCCTGTACCGGATCGGGGCGCTGTGCCCGTACTGCATGGTCGTGTGGGCGGTGACGATCCCGATCTTCTGGTACGTCACGCTGCACAACCTGCGCCGGCGGTTCGCCTTCCATGGCGTCGTACTGACGGTGTGGGCGGTGCTGGTGCTGAGCCTGATCGCCGAGCAGTTCTGGTCGTACTGGCGAACACTGCTCTGATGTCGGTGGGGTTCGTTAGCCTCGGAGCGTGACTGTGCATGAGCTTTCGCGGCAGGATGCGCGGCGGATCGCCGTACAGGCCCAGTTGCTCACGAGCGAGCGGCCGAAGGACCTGTACGACGTGGTCCGCAGGCTGACGGCCGTGCAGTACGACCAGACCGCGGCGGTCGCGCCGAACGCCGATCTGGTCGCGTGGAGCCGGCTCGGGTCGTCGTACTCGCCGAGTGAGTTGGTCGAGGCGCTGGAGACGCAGGCTCTGGTGGAGTTGCGAGGGTTCGTGCGGCCGAGCGAGAGCCTGGCGCTGTTCCGGGCCGAGATGGAGGAGTGGCCGGGGAGCGGGCCGCTCCTCGACTGGCAGGAGTACCGCCGGGACTGGGTGAAGGCCAACGAAGGGTGCCGGCTCGACATCCTCGAGCGGCTCCGGCAGGACGGGCCGCTGATCATGCGGGAGCTGCCGGACACCTGCGTGAAGCCGTGGAAGTCGTCCGGCTGGACCAACAACCGCAACGTGTCGCAGCTGCTCGAGTTCATGTTGCAGCGCGGCGAGGTGGCGGTCGCCGGCCGCGATGGGCGGGACCGCCTGTGGGACCTGGCGTCGCGGGTCTATCCGGACGAGCCCGCCGTACCGGTCGCGGAGGCGAGGCGGATCCGGGACGAGCAGCGCTTGCGGTCGCTCGGCATCGCGCGCGCCAAGGGCCCGGCCTGCCCGGGCGAGCCGCTGGACGTCGGGCCGGCGGGGGAGGAGGCCGTCGTCGAAGGCGTCCGCGGCAAGTGGCGGGTCGACCCGACCCTGCTCGGCCGGCCGTTCGCGGGCCGTACGGCGCTGGTCTCGCCGCTGGACCGGCTGGTCTACGAGCGCAAGCGGCTCGCCGAGCTGTTCGAGTTCGACTACCAGCTGGAGATGTACAAGCCGGCCGCGCAGCGCCGCTGGGGCTACTTCGCGCTGCCGATCCTGCACGGCGACCGCCTGGTCGGGAAGGTCGACGCCACCTCCGACCGGAAGGCCGGTGTGCTCCGCGTCGACGCGATCCACGAGGACGAGCCGTTCGGCAAGACCGTCGCCGCCGCCGTCCAGCGCGAGCTGAAGGACCTGGCGAAGTGGCTGCAACTGGAGCTCATCCTGGCCAAGTAGCGGTCTAATAGAAGTGGGTGGGGGAGGCTGGTCAGATGGCGCCGGGATCGGATGAGCGGCGGCAGGCTATGCGGCCGATGGCGGTGATCACCGCGGCCGTGGTGGTCACGCTGCTCTCCGCGCTGCTCGCCGGGCTCGCCGTCCTGTACTTCGGCGGCGATCCCAGTTCGACCGGGCAGGGCGCCGTACCGCTGCCGGGTGCGTCCGTCCGGCCGTCGCCGACGGACACCACCACCACGTCCACCCCGTCGCTCGCGGCGCCGTCGCCGACCAAGCAGGTGCCGCCGGGGACGCCGCCGTTCCGGTATCAGCCGCTGTGGCCGTTCGCGTCGGTGGCCGAGGCCGGAGAGTGGCAGCAGGACTATCGCGAAGGCGGCCGGCAGCCGTGGCACCTGGACGCGGACCAGACCGCGCTGTCGTTCACCACCGGGTTCCTCGGGTTCACCGAGATCGACCAGGTGGTCGACCGCTCGATCGAGGGTGACGAGGCCTGGATCTCGGTCGGCTACGACTCCGGCGAGGGCCAGGGGAGCGTCGCGGCAGTGCTCCACCTCGCCCGGATCGGCCAGGGCGAGGACGCGCCCTGGGAGGTCGTCGGCTCCCGGGACAGCACGCTCACCCTGGAGCGGCCGCGGTACGCCGCCCGGGTGAGCTCACCGATCACCGTCCGCGGCCGGATCACCGGGGTCGACGAGTCGATCCGGGTCGAGGTCCGCCAGACCGGCTCCGACGGGCCGCTCGGCTCGTCCTGCTGCGTCCCGGGCGGCGGCCAGAGACAGCCCTGGTCGACCCGGGTGAGCTTCCGCGGCGCAGCCGGGGGAGCGGTCACGGTCGTGGCCTCGACCGGCGGCCACGTGCAGGACGTCGAGCGGTTCGCGGTCACCGGCGTTCGGGTGGGGTAGGACGTCCTCGGTCTGGTGTGACGCCAGTCACATCTCATGTTGACGCAAACATCGGGCATTGACGGCTGCCCGTGTTTACGTAAACATCACCGCGATACGCAAACGCGGCGTCCGGGGCCGCCGCCCGCTCGTGAGGATCGGAGAGAGTCGCGTGAGATCAACTGCTGGGCGTATAGCCGCTGCGGCGCTGGCCGCGTCGGCGGTGGTCGCCGCCGTGACGGTGCAGGCCGGGGCGTCGACGACCACGGACGCCGGGACCACGTCCACCACTGCTGCCGCCACGACCGCCGAGTACACCGGTCCCAAGGGGACCAGTGAGTTCCGGGGCGTGAACTGGGCGGATCCCCGGGACAACTACGCCGACGACGAGGTGGTCCCGTCCGGCCTGAGCACGGCGGACTCGTACGCGACGACGTACCAGAAGGCGACCGGGATCGTCGGCGAGTTCCGCAAGGAGCTCAAGGCCAACACGATCCGGCTGCCGATCAACCCGTCGAGTGTCGGGACGGCCTGGTGGACGTCCTACCGGGGTGCGATCGACGCGTCGGTCGCGAACGGCTTCAAGGTCATCCTCAGCTACTGGGAGGCCGACAACGCCAAGGACGGCCGGGTGGACGACCCGGTGCAGTACGCCGCCATGTGGGACACCGTGGTCAAGGCGTACGGCAAGAACGCGCGGGTGTACTTCGAGCCGATGAACGAGCCGTTCGGCTACTCGCTGAACGAGTGGGTGTCGGTCACCACCGGCTGGATCGCCCGGCACCCGAGCGTGCCGCGCGGCCGGATCGTCATCTCCGGCACCGGCTACAACGACAACGTCACCGGCGTCGGCGCGGAGCCGAAGCTGGACGGGACCCTGCTGTCGCTGCACTTCTACGGGTTCTGGGCCTCCGACGAGAACGAGGCGGCCTGGCTGGCGAACCTGCGGCCGCGGATCGGCGACTACGGCTGGCGGACGATCATCGACGAGGCCGGCTCCCCGATGACGATCGGGCTGAACTACGGCAACCACGAGGGGAACGTCTACACGTCGTACCTCGGGGCGCTCACCCAGGTCGCGCGTGAGCAGAACCTGGGCATCGTCTACTGGCCCGGCCTGCGCAACGGCGACTCGTACTCGATGACGACCCAGGTCGGGCCGAACGACCTGCAGGTGAACAGCCAGAGCGGCCTCGCGCAGCTGTGGTGGGGCTGGGGGCTGCTGAAGGACGAGCCGAGCAACGACCTGCCGCCGGCGCCTCCGGGTGAGCCGATCCGCGGCGTGGCCAGCAACCGGTGCGTCGACGTCCCCGGCTTCTCGACCACACCTGGTACGGCGCTGGACCTGTGGGACTGCAACAACGGCGGCAACCAGTCGTGGAACTACACGGCCGACAAGCAGCTCACCGTCTACGCCGACAAGTGCATGACCGCGGGCGCGGCCGGCGCCCTGGTCACCATCGAGAACTGCACCGGCGCGGCCAACCAGGCCTGGAACGTCAACACCGACGGAACCATCACGAGCGTCGCCAGCCCTGACCTCTGCCTCGACGCAGCCGGCGCCGGGACCGGCAACGGCACCCCGGTCGACGTCTGGTACTGCAACGGCGCCGACAACCAGAAATGGACACGCTCCTAAGCACCCGCCGCAGGCGCCTCCCGGTCACCCCGGGAGGCCCCTGCGACGACGCCCGCTTCGGCCTCTGGCTGTTCGCCTGCGCCCGCAGGGAGCGGCCGGCAGGCCTGGGTCCGCACAGCCCTGCGGAACGACGCGGTGCCGAAGACCCGGAAGTTCCCGCCGGACGCTGAGGGTTACTTGTAGATCACGGTCGCCTCGGTGCCGGCGTCTCTGGCGTTGATCTGGACCTTGAGGAAGGCCAGGTGGTTGTTGCGCCAGGCAACGACGCCTTGGTCGGGATGCTCGGCCAGGACGCTCGGTGTCGTGGACTTGCCGGGCTTGGGCATGGTCGCTGTGGCGGTCAGCGCGCCGGTGGTGGGGTCGACGCGGACCAGGGCGCCCAGGTCCTTCTCCTTGGGGAGCAGGTAGACGAGTGGGCTGCCGTCGCCGTCGATGCCGACCGGGGCGGTGATGTCGTGGTCCTCGCCCCACTCCGATACCCACAACTGCTTGCCGGACTTGACGTCGTACGCCGAGATGCCCTGGCGGAAGTCGGACGAGGTGCCCAGCCGGTACCGGAGGTAAAGGACGCCGTTCGAGACTGCCTGGCGTGAGCAGTCGTGCAGGCCGGTGCTGCCGGCGATGTCGCACGGATCCCAGGGCGCCGGCTTGCGCGAGAAGGAGGTGAGCTCGACGACGACGGTGTGCTTGCCGGTCTTGGGGTCGACCCGCCACAGCTGGTTCTGGTTCGAGGTGTACGCGCGGACGATCAGTGGATCGGCGGACAGCACACCGCCGAGCATCCACTGCCGCTTCCCCTGCACCGGCAGGTTCCAGGTCCAGAGGACGGCGCCGGCCGGGTCGAAGGCCCGCAGGTGAAGTTTCTCGTGACCGCCGTGCCGCGAGCAGTTCCGGTACGCGAGCCCGGTCTCGCCGATGGTCTCGAAGTGCGTGCTGAAGCACTCGCCCTTCTTCGGCGGGCGCCCGATCGCGGAACCGTCGGAGAGCTTGAAGATGTGACTGCCCCTGGCAGTCGGGACGTAGACCCGGTCGCCGAGGACTGCCGGGCGGTGGTCGTACCGCGGGAAGTACTGCGCGTCCGGAGCCCGGGTGCCCTCGGGCGCGCCGATCGGCTGCAGGTTCTTCGACCACACCACCTTGCCGTTGGCGATGTCGACGAGAGTGACCCGCCGGCATCCATCCTTCCTCGTCCCTTGCAGTACGGCGATGTAGCCCTTGCCGGCCGCCTGCCGCGATGACCGGCAGAAGTGGTTGTCCGGCATCGGCAGGGTGAACGCCGTCTTGCCGCTCTCGAGGGAGTAGCCGACGATGTGCCCTGGGACCGCGCGGACCAGGTGCCTGTCCGTCCACCAGGGTCCCGCGAGCAGGTCGCTGCCTTCCTTCGGCAGGTACGACGCCGGGAAGCGCTCCTTGACCACGGCCGCGAGCTTCCGGTCGGCGGACACCTTCGAGCCGAAGGGACCCAGCTGGAAGTAGTACATGCCGCCGGCAACTGCGGCGATGAGCAGCACCGGCAGAGCCAGTGCGATCAGGATCAGGCCGGCCTTCGACTTCGGCTTCCGGTGGCCGGGCCCGCCCGGTGCCACCCCTCCGGGCCCGAGCGGCGGCCACGGCTGCTGCTGCCCCGGCATCGGTTGCCCCGGGAAGGGCTGCCCTGGCATCGGCTGGCCGGGGAAGGGCTGCCCGGGGAAGGGCTGCCCGGGGAAGGGCTGCCCGGGGTAGGGGTGCTGCGGCGGCACCGGTGGCGGTCCGTACTGCGCGGGGGGACCGCCGTACGGGCCGGCTGGTTGGCCGGGAGGAGGCGGCTGAACGGAGGACACCAGGGGAAGCTAACCGCCGCCGGGAGCCCTCTCCACTCACCTGAAAGCGCCCGGAAAGCAACCAGAAAGCCCCGTCTCAGAAGCTGATCACATGCCCAGCATCCGCCGTACCCTGACCGCCTCGGGAGAGCCGTAGGTCTCGAACATGGTCAACGCCTCCCGCAGCCGCTCGCGATCCGACTTGGCCTCGCCGAGCAGCCGAAGGGCCCGCGCCCGCCCGAGAAAGTGACCGGTCCGCTCATGGATGGTCAAGGCTTCCTCCGCACGCCCGACGGCGTCCTGCTGCCGCCCCAGCGCCGACTCGACCCGTCCGAGCGTCAGGACCGCTCCAGCAAGCAGGCCTGGCGCCCACTGCCAACGGCGAGCGATGTCGACCGCCTCGACGGCATGGGCCTGCGCTTCTGCCAGGTTGCCCGCCGCCAGCTCGGTCTCGGCCAGCCCGCGGGCGGCCTGGGTGCGCCGTTCCAGCACGCCACCGAGGTCGCCGAGGTCGAGTGCGTGCTCGAACTCCACGCGGGCGTTGTCGACGTCGCCCTGGCCGAGATGGCTGAGGCCAAGGTGGTAGTGACACAGACTGCGGGTCGACGGCTCACCGAGATCGTGCGCGGAGCGGGCGGCCGCCGAAGCTTGCTCGTAGGCCTCGCGGTGGCGTCCGGTGTCGCGGTACCAGGTGGCCCGGTAGATGCGCAGCTTGTGCAGGTTGAACCGGTCGCCGGAGCTGGTGACGGCAGCGTCGGCGCGCGCGATCAGGTCGTCGAGACCTTCGAGCTGACCGAGCATGGCGCGGGTCCGGATCAGTTCGGGCAGCGCGAGCGCGGTCAGCCGGTCCCCGTCGTGGTCCGCCATGCTGAGGATCAGCTCCCACTGCCGCGCGGCCCGGCTGAGCTCGCCGCGCATGATGGCGATCAGACCGAGGTTGCCCAACGGCTGTGCCCGGGCCACCTTGTCGCTGCCCGGGATCTCGAGCGCGCGGGCGAGGTACTGCTCCGCGACGTCGAGATCACCCCTGAACTGGTACACGATCGCGGCGGAGTTCAGGCAGTAGGTGAGCAGGGCAGGGTGACCCACCTGCTCCGCGTGCTCGAGGGCCTCGACCAGGAGTTCGGTGTCGATGGGGAGATCGAACCGGTGCCGCACCATGCTGCGCTCCGCGAGCATGCTCGCGAGCGCGTGCCGATCACCCGCCGCGCGGGCGGCCGCGATCCCGCTGTCCGCCATCGCGTGGATGTCCCGGATGTATCCCTGCTCGGCCATCCGGGTCATCAGGCCCACCGAGAGGTGCCACGTCCAGTGCGCGTGCTCCGGCTGTCCGGCGGCGGCCTTGACCGCGGCGGCGATGTTGAGGAACTCGGCCCGCATCCAGTGGATGGCGGACCGGGCGTCGTCGAAGGTGATCTCGGGGATCCCTTCGGGCGGCGGGGGCGCCGGCGGATGCCGCCGAATCGAGGCCATCGTCGCGGTGGCCGCCATCTTGCCCTGGTAGTACCAGGCGAAGAGGCGGGCCAGGACGTCGTCGCGCACGTCGACGGAGTCCTCGGACTCGGCTCGGCGGCGGGTGTCGTCGCGGAGGAGGTCGTGGAAGCGGTAGCGGCCGGGGGCGTGTTCTTCGAGGAGGTGGGCTGCGGTGAGTTTGCGTACGGCGGCCCGCGCCTCGGCCGGCGTGGTCCGGCTCAGGGCGGCGACCGCGTCGACGGTGAAGTCGAGGCCGGGGACGAGGCCGAGGCGGCGGAACAGTTGCCGGGTCGCGGGGTCGAGGCGCTGGTAGGACAGGTCGAACGCGGCGGCGACCGCGGAGTGTTCGTCGTCGGGCAACGCGAGCACCGACGAGCCGAGTTCCCTGAGCTCGGCGACATAGTCGGCGAGCGTGCGGTGCGGTTCGTCGGCCAGTTGCGCTGCGGCGATGCGGAGAGCCAACGGGAGGCCGGCGCAGGCCTCGATGAGGGCGGCTGCCTGGTCGGGTTCGGCGGCGAGGCGGTCCGCGCCGACCAAGCGTGTCAGCAATGCGTGGGCGGCGTCGGAGGGGAGTTCTCCGACGCCGAGGCGGTGGGCGCCCTCGCGGGCGATCAGGCCGGGCAGCTTGTTCCGGCTGGTGATGACGGTCAGGCAGCCTGAGGTTGCCGGTAGCAACGGGCGGACCTGTTCGGCGGATGCTGCGTTGTCGAGCAGGACGAGCAGCTTGCGGCCGTTCAGCAGCGAGCGGTACTCGGCGGTCGCGTCCGCGACGGACTCCCAGGCCCGGCCCGAGTCGACGCCGAGGCCGCGCAGCAGCTGTCCGAGCGCGGTCAGTGGGTCGACTGCCGGACCAGGGGAGTGCCCGCACAGGTCGATGTAGAGCTGGCCGTCGCCGAACCGATCGGCGACCTGGTGGGCGTACTGCAACGCCAGGCCGGTCTTGCCGATCCCGGCCATCCCGGTGAGCAGCACCACGCCCTCGACCGCGTCGAGCTCCGCCAGCTCGTCCTCTCGGCCGAAGAACGCGCCGGGTGACGGTGGTAGCTGACTCGGACGGACCGCGGCAGCCGGGACCGCCGGTGCCTGGGCCGTCGGTGGCGTCTCGAGATCGAGCCTCGGGTCCTCGGTCCGGATGGCCTCGCTCAGCTCACGCAGCTCCCGGCTCGGCTCGGCCCGCAGCTCCTTCGCGAGTCGCTGGCGTGCCGCCCGGTAGGCGACCTCCGCACGCGTCCGCCGCCCGGACCGGTACAGCGCCAGCATCTGCTGACCGATGAACCGCTCCCGCAACGGATACTCCGCCACCAGCTCGGTCAGCTCCGGCACGATCTCCCGCGCCCGGCCACGAGCCAGCTCAGCCTCGAACAACTCCTCGTACGCGACCAGCCGGGCCTCGGCCAGCCGCTTCGCCTCCGGCCCGACCACCTCGGTCTCGTCGATGTCGGCGTACGGCGCATCCCGCCACAACGCCAGCGCCTCCCGGAACAGCGCGACGGCCTGCTCGAGGTCGCCGGCCTCCGCCGTACGGCGTGCGTCGTCGTGCAGGCGGCCGAACACCTCGGCGTCGAGCTCGTCCGGCTCGACGGTGAGCAGGTAGCCACCGGGGACGCTGAGCAGCCGGTCAGGGCTGTCCAGGATCTGGCGCAGCCGGTACACGTGGACCTGCATGCTGTTCCCCGGCCGCTGCGGGATCGCCGATCCCCAGAGCGCCTCGGCCAGCACGTCCGTCGGAACGGGCCGGCCGGCGCGCACGAGCAGGACTGCCAGCAGTCGCCGGCGCAGCTCCGAGATCGGCCCAAGCACCTGTCCGTTGTGGACCACTCGCACTGGCCCGAGTACCTCGAAGCGCATCCCCACCTCCCCAGGAGCCCCCATCATCGGGCATCAGAGGTCCACCCTGTGTACGGTGTGTCCGCTCAATGGACTGCCCCCAGGTGGACCCGGCCAGCATCAGTACGGCGCCGATCGCGGCCGGCACGGTGAGCCGCTCGCCGGCCAGGAGGATGCCGATGGCAACGGCCCAGACGGGTTCGGTGCCGAGCAGCAGGCTGGCCCGGCTGGCCGAAGTGCGTTGCACGGCCCAGGTCTGGGCGAGGAACGCGAAGACGCTGCAGAACAGCGCGAGGTAGACCAGTTGCAGCCAGGTGCCGACGCCGGCGCCGGTCGGCAGGTGTCCGATGGCCGGTCCGGCGAAAAGTGCCGTACCGACGACTGTCTGGACGGCCGTGACCTGCACGGGCCGGAGGTCGGTGGCGAGGCGGCCGACCAGCGCGACGTGGGCGGCGCGGACGACAGCGGCGGCGAGCATGAGTAGGTCGCCGAGGCCGGGGGAGTGCAGGCCGTTGCCGGACATCAGCAGGCCGACCGCGACGATGCAGACTCCGGCGGCGAGGAAGAACCGCGGTGGCAGCCGGCGCCGGTCCATCAGCGGGGTGAGGACGAGCGTCAGGCTGATGATCAGACCGGCGTTGGCCGCGCTCGTGTGTGTGACGCCGTACGTCTCGAGCACCAGGACGGCCGCCTGGCTCAGGCCGAGCAGGCCGCCGACCTTGAGTTCGCGGCGGCTGACGCCTCGAACGAACAGCAGCAGCGCGACCGCGGAGATGCCGTACCGCAGGAACAGCACGGTCAGGACCGGCACCGACCCGGTCGCGGTCTTGGCGGCGAGATAGCTCGACCCCCACACGATCGCGACCAGCAACAGGACGGCGTCGGTACGGCGGGAGGCGAGCACGGATCCACGGTGCGGCCTGACGACATTGAAGCCAAGTACCAACTTCTTAACCAACCTTGTAGCAGCCCTACAGTGTTGGTATGGACGAGCGACAGTTGCGGGTGCTGCGGGAAGTCGGCGAGCTGGGGAGTGTGACCGCGGCCGCGGAGGCGTTACTGGTGACGCCGTCGGCGATCTCCCAGCAACTCCGGCTTCTCCAGCGGTCGATCCCGGTACCGCTGACCGAACGCGACGGCCGCCGCGTCGTCCTCACCGCGGCAGGCCGCGCCCTCGCCGGCGCCGCCGCTGACGTAGAAAGCGCGCTGGCCCGGGCGCGGCACACCGTGGACGAGTTCATCGAGCAGCCCGGCGGAGTCGTGTCCGTCGCTGCCTTCCACAGCGCGGCCGCGACGTTCTTCCCGTTGCTCCTGCGCGCCGACGCCGCACCACAGTTCAGCTTCCACGACGAGGACGTCCCGCAGGACGAGTTCCCGCTGCTCACCCGCGAGTACGACGTCGTCCTCGCGCACCGCCTCGACCACGGCGCCGCCTGGCCGCGCACGGTCGCCGTCACCTCGCTACTGCACGAGCCGCTCGACGTCGCCCTGCCGGTCGACCATCCGCTGGCGGCGAAGCGTCAACTGACTCCGCGCGACGTGGCCCACGAACCCTGGATCACGGTCCACGACGGCTTCCCGCTGATGGCCACCATCGAGGCGATCGGCGCCGCCGCCAACCACCGCCTCGACCTGGTCCACCGGATCAACGAGTTCACCGTCGTCGCCGAGGTGGTCGCCGCCGGCGCCGGCATCGCGCTGATGCCGCGCTGGACCGCCCGCCGCCATCCCGCTGTCGTGCTCCGGCCGTTGCGCGGCGTCCACGCCCGCCGCCACATCGACGCCCTGCACCGCCCCGAACGCACCGCCCGCAAGGCAGTCCGCACGACGCTCGCCAACCTGCAGCAGGCCGCCACGACGATCCGGAAGAACGACGATCAGGTACGGCGGTAAACCGTCCCCTCCCACGGTTGGAGCAGCAGCGGCGTCGGGTCGGCGACGTTGCTGAGAACCACGTCACCCGTCAGGCCGAGTTCGTCCAGCCGCACCGGCTCGCTCGAGAAGTTCCCGAGCACGACCAGCTCGACGTCGCCCAGCCGCCGGCTGAACGCGTACACCACCTGGTGGTCCGGAAGCAGCATCGTGAAGGTGCCGTGGGCAACCACCGGCTCGGTGTGCCGGAGCTCGATCAGCCGGCGGTAGTGGTGGAACACCGAGTCCGGGTCGGCCAGCTCGGCCAGTGCGTTGATCTCCTGGTAATTCGGGTTGACCGCGATCCACGGCGTACCGTCGGTGAACCCGGCCTGCGGGCTGCCGTCCCACTGCATCGGGGTGCGCGCGTTGTCCCGGCTGTGCGAGCGCATAGACGCGACCACGGCCGCCGGATCCGCACCCACGGCGACCGCGGCCCGGTAGTGGTTCAGCGACTCGATGTCGCGGAAGTCCTCGATCGCGGTCCACGGCGCGTTCGTCATCCCGAGCTCCTCGCCCTGGTAGACGTACGGCGTGCCGCGGTGCAGGTGCAGCACCGTCGCGAGCATCTTCGCCGACCTCGCTCGGTACTCCCCGTCGTCGCCGAACCGGGAGACGACCCGCGGCTGGTCGTGGTTGTCCCAGTAGAGGCTGTTCCAGCCGCGCTCGGCCAGCCCCGCCTGCCAGCGACCGAGCGACGCCTTGAGCAGGCCGAGGTCGAACGGCACCGGGTCGAACTTGCTCGTCCCGTGGTCGATGTTCACGTGCTCGAACTGGAACACCATGTCGAGCTCGCCTCGGTCCGGGTCGGTGAACAGCTTGGCCTCGTCCACCGTCACGCCCGGCATCTCGCCGACGGTCAGCAACTGTCCGGGCCGGCCGGCGAAGACCTCGCGGTGCATCTCCTGCAGGTACTCGTGGATCTGTGGCCCGGACAGGTAGTGCTCGGTTCCGCCGTACATCCCGCCGGGTTGCACGTGACCGTCGGGCAGCCGCGGGTCCTTCGAGATCAGGTTGATGACGTCCATCCGGAACCCGTCTACGCCGCGATCGAGCCACCAGCGCATCATCGCGTAGACGGCCGCGCGCACCTCCGGGTTGTCCCAGTTGAGGTCGGGCTGCTTGGGCGAGAACAGGTGCAGGTAGTACTCACCCGTCGCCGGGTCGAGATCCCAGGCCGGACCGGAGAACCAGGAACCCCAGTTGTTCGGCTCCGCACCGGGATCGCCGGTGTGCATCCCGTCCCGGGCCGGACGCCAGAAGTACCAGTCCCGCTTGGGGTTGTCCACCGACGACCGGGATTCGGCGAACCAGGCGTGCTCGTCGGAGGTGTGGTTCACGACCAGGTCCATCACCAGCTTCATTCCGCGCTCGTGCACCCCGGCGAGCAACGCGTCGAAGTCGGCCGGCGTGCCGAACACCGGGTCGATCGCGGTGTAGTCGCTGATGTCGTACCCGTTGTCGTCCTGCGGTGACTGGTAGATCGGGGACAGCCAGACGACGTCGACGCCGAGCTGCGCGAGGTAGTCGAGCCGGCTGGTGATCCCGGCCAGGTCGCCGATCCCGTCACCGTCGGAGTCGGCGAAGCTGCGCGGGTAGATCTGGTACACCACAGCGCTCTTCCACCAGGCGCCCTGCCCGGTCTCCAGGTACGGCGTGAGCTCGGTGCGGGTCGTCATACGGTCTCCTTCGCAGGCACGTGGTCGACGAGGACGAGCTGCCAGACGTGCGGAGCAGGCAACTCGGCGACGGCATGATCGCCGTCGACACGCACCGGTACGTCGACCAGTCGCGCCGACCGATCGGGATCGGCCACCCGGACCCTGGGAAGTCCACCTCCGGTACGACGGACGCGCAGCAGGCCCGGCCCGGTGTCGCCGGGTGTCTCGCGGGCCGCGTCCCACAGGGTGTCTCGTTGGCCGGTCAGGTTGATCAGGTGCACGACCGCCCGGTTCCCAGCTTGGACGACGCGACGCCAGACACCACCCGGAGTGGCTGTGTCAGAGACCGGTGTGTCCGAGTAGGTCACGTCGCAGTCGTCGTTGTAGCTGCTGGTGTACGAGCCGGTCACGTCGGCGAGTTCGTTGGGCATGAGGAGCTCGACGTGCTCGACCAGGAAGTCGTACCAGCGTTTCAGCAGTGCCAGTGTCGACTCGGCGGCCGGATGGTTACGCACGTAGTACGGGTCGACCAGGATCCGGTCGGCCTCGCCGGCGAGCAGGTGGGTCGCGCCGTGCGAGTACAGCGTGGCCATCGTGAACGCGGTCGCCAGATCGGACTGCTCGGCGGGTGCGCTGTCGTAGACGTGCTGATACGCGGCGAGGATCACGGGCTTGTCGCCGCGCGCTCGCCGTACCACTACGGCCAGGTGGTTGAGGGTGACGTGCGGGGCCCAGACCTCGATGTAGACCGCGTCCTGTGGAGCGTGTGCGGTCCGCCAGGTCGGGAAGTCGTTGACGTTGTTGAAGACCAGCTGAGCCTCGGGCAGCGCGTGCCGGACCTGCTCGATCATCGTGACGAAGGACTCCGCGACGTCGACGACGGAACCGTCCGGGCGGACCGCACGCTTCGGGTAGCCGTACTGGTCCAGGTGGAAGCCGTCGAAGCCGACCTCGTCGACCGCCTGCCGCAGGTCCTTGGTGAAGTGGGCGAGCCAGGTCGGCTCGGCCGGATCCAGCAGGAACAGGAAATCGCCCAACGCGTACGGTCGGCCTTGCGGATCAAGGAGCGCGAGCTGCTCCCAGCTCGGCCACTCCGCGGTGCCGACGGCGTACACGGCGGCGTATCCGTAGGCCTGGGCGCCGGTGTCGTGGCAGGCCTCGACCAGTTTGCGGACGGTGCCTAGGGCAACCGGTTGGCCGAGTGCATCCTCGTACTCCTCGCCGCCGCCGAGCAGGTCCGCATGCCGATATGCCCAGTCGTAGAACTGCACGCCGGTCAGGTGCAGCCGCCGTACGTTGTCGGCCACTGCACCCGCGTCACGGCCGGGGGAGTACGACGCGACGAACCCGTACCGCAGGCTGCCCGCATCACCGACCTCGACCGCGGTCCGCAGTACGCCGTCAGCGGTCATGACCTCCACGCCGTACCCACCGGGCGGCAGCGTCCCCAGGTCGAGCCGCCCGGTGCCGGTCACCTCCCGGACTTGCTCACCGAGGTGCCAGACCGTGGCGGTCGCGGGTCCGCTGAGGCGTGCCTCGACGACAACCGATTCGTCCGGCGCGAAGCGAACCCGGCTCGGCAGCAGCTCGGCGGTCATCTCACCGCCACGTCGATGGGCACACCGGTCAGCGCAGACTCGATCGCCGCGTAGGTGATCGCGAGACTGCCGAGGTTGTCCCGTCCCGTCGCCTCCGGCGCCCAGTCCTCGCGCACCGACGTCGTGAACTCGGTGAGGCTGCCGGCCCGATCGGTCGCGGTCAGCTCGGGCAGCGCCACAGCGCGTTCCTTGCCGTCGGCCCGAATCCGGGCCGACTCGGCGACACCGGACTCCGAACCGTCCGGCCGGCTCGTCCACCAGACCTCGCCGTGATCGAACTCCATCCGCCACTCACCACCCCACGCGGTGACCGGACCCGAGCTGACCCAGCTGCCGCGATAGCTCACGATCGGGCCGTCCCGGAAGGTGATCACGGCGGCGCCGGCGGGCGGGCCGCCGTACCCGAAGCCGTCCGGATGCCACGTGCGGCAGTAGACCTGCTCCGGCTCCCGGCCGGTGACCGCGCGCATCAGGTCGAAGTGATGGATCGACATGTCGCCGAGCAGCGGATCCGTGAGCACCGGGCGCCCGCTCGGCGCAGTCCGCCGTACGCCGGTCCGCCGGAAGTCGACCGCGATCGAGACGAGCTCACCGAGCGTCCCGTCGCGCACGATCTCGCGGACGGCGTGCACGGCCGGCTGGAAGCGGTAGTTCTGGCTGACCATCACCGTCAGGTCGCGCTCCTCGGCGTACTCGACGAGCGCCGTGGCCTCCGCGATCGACGGCGCGAACGGTTTCTCCACCAGCACCGGAAGACCGGCGGCCAGCGCGGCCCGAGCTGCCGGGACGTGACCGGGCAGGTTGGCGGTGATCAGCACCGCGTCCGGACTCGTCGCCCGGATCGCCTCGTCGATGTCCGCGAAGCACAGGTCGCGCCGAGCGATCCCCGCCTCCACCACGGCCGCGAGCGATGCGGGCAGCATGTCGACGTAGCCGACGGGCTTCACGTCCGGCACCTCCGGTACGACGGTTGCCGCCCAGTCGCGGCCCCAGCCGCCCATGCCGATCTGCAGAAGTCGCATCCGCTGACTCTCCTAATCCTTGACTGCGCCGGCGGTGAGGCCGGAGACGAAGTGACGTTGTCCGAGAACATAGACCGCGATGACCGGGACGATCGCGATGGTCGAGGCCGCGAAGACCAGGCCCCACGCCGTCCCGTGCTGGCCCTGGAACGCGGCGATCGCGATCGGCAGCGTCCGCTTGGCCGGGTCGTCGATGATCGTCAGTGCCCAGACGAACTCGTCCCATGCGCCGAGGAACGACAGGATGCCCGCGGTCGCGAGCGCCGGCCGGGCCAGCGGCAGGTAGAGCTGGACGAACTTGCGCAGCGCGCCGGCGCCGTCGATCGTCATCGCCTCGTCCAGGTCGTCCGGCACCCGCTCGAAGAACCCACGCAGCAGGAACGTGGTGAACGCGACCGCGCCGCCTGCGTAGAAGATCACCAGCCCGTTCAGCTTGTTCAGCAGGTGCAGACCGTCGGCCAGCACGAACTGCGGGACGATCACGATGATGCCCGGGATCATCAGCCCGGACAGCAGCACCCCGAACAGCACGTTCTTGCCGAAGAACTCGAACCGCGCGAACGCGTACGCCATCGTCGAGGACAGCGCGAGTACGACGAACGTGGTCGCCAGCGCCACGTACGTCGAGTTGAGGAAGTACCGGCCGAAGCTGTTGCTGTTCCACGCCTCGGTGTAGTTCGCCGTGGTCGGGTGATCGGGCCAGAGTTTCGGTGGGAACTCGAACAGGAACGCGTTCGGCTTGAACGACGTACCGAACATGTAGAGGAACGGGACCACCATGACGACCGCCCCGACGCTGAGCACCAGCAGTCGCAGGCCGGTGCCGAGTCGGCGTCGTGCGCGCGCGTTCATCGGCGGCCTCCGTCCTTCTCGCGGAACAACCGGAACTGGACGAACGACACCAGCGTGATCGCGATCGCCAGCAGGAACGACAGCGCCGAGGCGTACCCGAAGTCCAGGAACCCGAACGCCTGCTTGTACATGTAGGTCAGCGGCACCTCGGTGCTCCCGGCCGGTCCGCCACCGGTCATCAGCAGGATCGAGATGAACACGTTGAACCCGCCGATGACCAGCAGTACGACGACGAACAGCAACGTCTTGCGGATGGCCGGCAACGAGACGTGCAGGAACCGGTGCCAGGCGCCCGCCCCGTCGAGCGCGGCCGCCTCCTTGAGGTCTTTGCTCACCCCGGTGAGGGCGGCCAGGAAGATCAGCATCGCCCAGCCGACGCCCTTCCAGGTGCCGAGGATGGCTGCCGCGAGCAGGCCGGTCCAGCGGTCCTGCAACCAGGCGACGTTGTGGTCGACCAGGTGCAGCGCATCATTGAGCAGCCAGTTGATCGCACCGCCGTCGGTGGTGAACAGGTACTTGAACAGCAACGCGACCACGACCCAGCTCGTCACCACG
The DNA here is from genome assembly GCF_040653975.1 of Kribbella sp. NPDC050820. Classification (NCBI taxonomy): domain Bacteria; kingdom Bacillati; phylum Actinomycetota; class Actinomycetes; order Propionibacteriales; family Kribbellaceae; genus Kribbella; species Kribbella sp. NPDC050820. Next base: position 20,897 of record NZ_JBFAHB010000034.1, on the reverse strand, counting down.
GGCAGGTAGAACAGCACCCGGAACAACGTGCGGGCCGGCAGCTTGGCATCGAGCAGTACGGCGGCCAGCAGCCCGAGCACCACCTGGGCCGGCACGGTGATCGCCAGGTAGACCCCGACGTTCGCGACACTCAGCCAGAACTGCGAGTCCTTCAGACCACGCAGGTAGTTGTCCAGGCCGATGAACTGGCTCGCCTGGGTCGGAACCACCGACCAGTCATAGAAGCTGATCTGCAGTGACCGGCCCAGCGGGTAGACGACCACCAGGCAGAACAACGCGAAGCCGGGCAGCAGGAACAGGTACGGCACCCAGACCGGCGACCGCCGCAGCCGGCCGGACGGCTTGTCCGGCGCGGCTGCGCTGCGGTCCGGCGGCGCCGTGGTCAGCGTCGCTGCCATCGTCAGCCCCGGGCGAGCAGCGGATCGATCTGCTGCACCGCGTCGTCGAGCGCCTTCTGCACCGGTACGTCGCCCCGGATCGCGAGCTGCACCTGCTTGCGCAGGATGTCGTCGATCTTGGCCCAGGCCGGTGTCGGCGGCCGCGGCCGCGCGGTCTCGAGGGCAGTCAGGAACGGGGCGTAGTACGGCTCGATCTCGACCATCTTTGACGACAACGACTTGAGCACCGAGAGCTGGCCGGTCTGGGCCATCATCGTCTGCGCTTCCTCGCCCAGCATGAACCGGGTGAACTCCGCGGCCAGCGCCTTGTTCTTCGACGCGCTGGTGATCACGATGTCCTCGCCGCCGACCACGTTGATGCTGCCCGCGCTGCCGGACGGCAGGGGAGCGGCCTCCAGCTTGAAGTTCGGGAACTGCTTCTGGATCGGCGGGTAGGTCCAGGGCCCGTCGACGATGGTCGCGTAGGTGCCCTTGGCGAGGCCTTCGGCCGTCGGTGTGCCGCCACCGCCGCCGAGGATCAGCTTCGGGATCGCCTTCTGCTTGTAGAGGTCGGCGAGCATCTGGATGGCCTCGACCGACTTCGGGCCGTTGAGGTAGCCGGTCGCCTTGGTGACGTCCTTGTCGGTCATCTCGCCGCCGTTGGACCAGATGTAGGGCAGCACGTTCCAGCCCCCGGTGTCGCCCTCGGCCAGCAGGTACTTGCCCTGGGCAGCCAGTTTGGGCCCGTCCGCCTTCAGGTCGTCGAACGTCTTCGGCGCGGTCAGACCGGCGCCCTGCAACGCCTGCTGGTTGTAGAGCATCACCTTCGTGTTGGTGTCGAGCGGCAGGCCGTAGTACTTGCCCTTGTAGAGGTTGGTGGCCAGCGGGCCGTCGAAGGTCTTGTCGGCGAGGTCCTTGAAGTCCGGCATGGCGTCACTCAGCGGCACCAGGACACCGAGTTTGGCCAGCTCCGGGACCCAGATGATGTCGGAGCGGATCACGTCCGGCAGGCTGCTGCCGGCCGCCGCGGTGACCAGCTTCTGGTGCATCTGGTCGTACTGCACCGTCACCGCCTTCACCTTGGTGCCTGGATGCGCCTTCTCGAACGCGGGGATCACGGTCTTCTCGAGCTGCTTCACCTCGGTTCCGCCGGCGCTGTAGGAGTGCCAGAAGGTGATCTCGCCGGAGACCTGTTGCCCGGGCGGCAGCTGGTCCGCGGTGGTGGCGGACGCACCGCCTCCGCCGGTGCCACAGGCGGCGAGGGTGACGGCCAGGACGGTGAGCGCAGACGCGGCCAGGGCACGTTCCATCGGCCTGCTCCTTTCAGGAGTAGACGAGCGTGAAGGGGATTGATTAGAGGGTTTTATTATTGATCTTGCGCTAGTCTTTCGCGGTGTCCGTAGGCCGTCAAGGGGGCAGCGTGAACAAGCTGGAGAAGACCGCGACCTCACCGCTGTTGCGGCGGATGAACGCCGCCGCGGTGCTCGACGTACTGCGGACCGGCGGTCCGGCGACCGGGACCGAGCTGATGGAGGTCACCGGGTTGTCGCGGCCGACCGTGCACACGGTGTGCGACCACCTGATCGAGATGGGCTGGATCGACGAGATCGAGTCGCGCCGCAGCGGCGACCCGTCCAGTCCCGGCCGGCGCGCCCGGCAGTACCAGTTCAACGCCCGGGCCGGCTACGTGGTCGGCATCGACATGGGCCAGAACAAGGCGACCGCGGTGGTGACCGATCTGCGCGGCGACATCGTTGCCGAGGACACCCGTGGCTTCGCCCTCGACCTCGGCGCGGACGACCGGATCCGGGAGGCGCGCCAGGCGATGGCGTCGGCGCTCGACTCGGCCGAGGTGTCCGCGGCCGGTGTGCTCGCGATGGCTCTGGCGGTGCCGGGGCCGGTCGGTCCGGACGGTCACATCATCGCGAGTGCGGACACGGAGTACCTGCCCGGTCTGGGGGACGTCGACCTCGATCAGGCGGTCGGGGAAGGCTTCGGCTGCCCGGTGCTGGTGGAGAACGACGCGAATCTGGCCGTCCTCGGTGAACGCTGGCACGGCGCCGCGGCGGGCGTCGACGACGTGATCGAACTCCTCGCCGGTGAACGTCTCGGTGCCGGTCTGTTCCTGGGCGGCAACCTGATCCGTGGGACGGCCGGCGGCGCGGGTGAGCTCAAGGCACTCAGCATGGTCGAGGGGGTCGGCAACACCGACGGTATCGGCTTCCTGGCTCGCGAGTTCGGCGCCGAGGTCGTTGCCTCCGCGCGCGGTCCGCGGTCGAAGGTCGGTCGTTCTGCGCTGTACGCGGCGGCCGGTGGCGACCCGGCGGCGGTGACGGCTCAACTGGTCTTCGAGGCCGCGCGTACCGGTGACGCCGTAGCGCTGGAGGTCGTCGATCGAGTGGTCACCCGCATCGCCCGCGTGCTGGCCCTCCTGCACACCATGCTCAACCCCGAACTGATCGTGGTCGGCGGCGCCGTGGCCGATGCGGGCGACCTACTGGTCCCCGGCCTCGAGACCCACCTGACCACCCTGGTCGACTCACCACCCCGCCTCGCCGCCTCGACCCTAGGCGCCCGCGCCGTAGTCATCGGCGCCGTACGCCGAGCCCTCGACCACGCCGAACGCGCCCTCTTCACCGACCCAGCCCCCACCACCCGCCGCACCGCCTCCTAGAATCTCACGCACTGTCACCCGCCCGCGACGGTTTCTGGTTCCGAGGGATGTCGAGGAAGACATGCCGGTGTCGTGGTGAGGTGGGCTACGCGAAGCCGCCGTTGCTGAGGAGCAGTTGGCCGTTGATCCACTGGCCACGCTCCGAGCAGAGGAAGTCGATCAGGTTCGCGGTGTCCTTCGGAGTGCCGAGGCGGCCGAGCGGGGTCTGCTTGATCCCGCTCGCCCGGATCTCGTTCGGTCATCCAGCCGGTGTCGACCGGTCCGGGATTGACGACGTTCGCGCTGATGCCGAGGTGGGCGAGCTCGTGCGCGGCGGCCAGCGTGATCCTGTCCAGCGCGGCCTTGCTCGCGCCGTACGGGAGGTTGTGGACGGTGTGGTCGCTGGTGAGCGCGATGATCCGGCCCGTCCCGGGCGCGCCGGCGAACCGGCGGCCGAACTCGCGGATCAGCAACCAGGTCGCCCGCGCGTTCACCGCGAAATGCCGGTCGAAGCTCTCGACGGTCGTGTCCAGGATGCTCGAGCCGACCGACTCACAGTGACACATCACCAGCGCGGTCACAGTGCCGAGCCGCTCGGCCTCGTCGAAGATCCGCTCCGGTGCCGCCGGATCCACCAGATCAGCCTCGATCGGCAGGGCCTGCGCGCCGGCGTCCGCCAACTGCTCCGTGATCTCGTGCGTTGCGCCCGATTCCACGCCCCATTGCATCCGCTCGTCGTACGCCGTCCAGTAGGTGAAGGCGACGTTCCACCCGGAGGCGGCGAGCGAGCGGGCGATGCCGGCGCCGATCCCGACAGTCCGGCCGACGCCGGTGACAATCCGGCGATTCTGGCGTCCACCGGCCGAACGGGCAACCGGATTCCGGCGTCGCCGGCCTTCGCGAAGATGAGAGATCTGTAATCTTCGGCTCATGTGGGTCTCGGAGTGGGGCCGCAGGGTGTGAGGATGCGGTCTCCACGGGTGGTGTACGGGGTTGTCGCCGGTGTGCTGGTGGTGGCCGGGTTCGTGCTGCCTCGGTACTTGGCGGAGCGGTCGTCGCCGGAGCTGGGGGAGACGGTTGTGGTGCCGGTGTCGTCGACCACAAAGCCGACCACAGACCCGAGCACACCGACCCCAACGCCGACGGTCAGACCGACACCTACGGCCAAGCCGACGGTGGGTGGGACCACGGGGGCCGAGCCGGTGTCGCCGGGGCCGGCGCGGAGTGCCGGGGACGACGATGACGACGACCTGGTGGACGACCCGGACGACGACGATGGGTGATGGCCGGCTTCGGCCGGTGGTCAGCGCCCGGGTGCGGATCATCGGCTGGATGTTCGGTGTGCTCGCGCTCGCACTGTCCGCGCTCGTCTTCCTCACCTGGCAGGTCCTCGCGACCCGCGCCGACGCCGCCGCGGACGACGAGCTCACCCACGAGGCCAACAAGTTCCGCGCCTTCGCGAAGTCCCAGGCCGCCGCGTCCTTCGCCCAGCCCGAAGCGTTGCTGGACCGCTGGCTGCAGAGCAACCTGCCGGACGACTCCGAGGCGTTCTTCACGATCGTCGACGGCCGCGAGTACCACCGCAGCCAGGGCACCCCACCCGCCCGCCTCGACACCGACGCGGCCTTCGTACGGCGGCTCGCCGGCACGACCCAACCGTCGTACGGCTGGGTCGACAGCCCGGCCGGACGGGTCCGGTACGGCGTGATCCCGGTGCAGATCGGATCGCAGCCGCTCCGCGCGCAACTGGTCATGCTCGAGTTCCGCGACGTGATCGCCAAACCGTCGATGGACGCGGCCCGCGCGCTCGTCACGATCGGCGCGATCACGCTGGTCCTGGCGGCCGGCGCCTGCTGGCTCGTCACCGGCCGGGTGCTCGCGCCGATCCGGCAACTGCGCACCACCGCCGAGCGGATCAGTGACACCGACCTGCGCCGCCGGATCGAGGTCGTCGGCAACGACGACGTCGCCCAACTGGCGACCACGTTCAACACGATGCTCGACCGGTTGGAGGACGCGTTCACGGCCCAGCGGGAGTTCGTCGACAACGCCGGGCACGAGCTGCGGACACCGATCACGGTGATCCGCGGCCACCTGGAGCTGATGGGCGACGACCCGCGCGACCGCGACGACACCAAGGCGCTCGTGCTGGACGAGCTGGCCCGGATGAACCGGATGGTCGACGACCTGCTCGTGCTGGCGAAGAGCGAGCGCCCCGACTTCCTCGAGTACGGCGAAGTCAACCTGACGGAGCTCGTCGTCGAGGTCGTCGCGAAGGCGCGACCGCTGGCCGACCGCTCCTGGCGAGTGGCCGCGACCGCCGACGCGACGATCGTTGCCGACGGCCAGCGACTGACGCAGGCCCTGATGCAGCTGGTGTCCAACGCGGTCCGCCACACGGCGACCGGCGACCGGATCGAGGTCGGCTCGCATCTCGACGCCGACGGCAGCGCCCTGCTGTGGGTCGCCGACACCGGTCCTGGAGTGCCGCCGGCGGACCGCGAGCGCATCTTCGAGAGATTTGCCCGGGGCAACGACCAGCGCCGTACCGAGGGTGCCGGACTGGGGCTGGCGATCGTACGCTCGATCGCACAGGCCCATGGCGGTGAGGTCCGGCTCGCCCCCGGGCCGGGCGCCCGTTTCGAGCTGACCCTGCCGCCGAGTGAGGAGTTGCCGCGATGAACCGGATCCTGATCGCCGAGGACGAGGAGCGGATCGCCTCGTTCGTCGAACGCGGCCTGCGCAGCAACGGCTTCGTGACCACGGTTGTCGCCGACGGCGAGACGGCGTACCAGGAAGGGGCGAGTGGGGCCTACGACCTGCTGATCCTGGACATCGGGCTGCCGCGGGTGGACGGGTTCACCGTGCTGCGACGGTTGCGTGAGGCAAGGGTGACGATGCCGGTGGTGATCCTGACCGCGCGGGACAGCGTGCGCGACACGGTCGCCGGGCTGGAGGGCGGCGCGGACGACTACATCGCCAAGCCGTTCGCGTTCGAGGAGTTGCTGGCCCGCGTCCGCCTGCGGCTGCGCAGCGAGGGGACGCCGGACGCCAGCATCCTGCAGGTCGGCGACCTCAGCCTGGACCTGCGCACCCGGCGGGCCGTCGTCGACGGCGAGACGGTCGACCTGACCGCCCGCGAGTTCCTCCTCGCGGAGGTCTTCTGCCGGCACCCCGACCAGGTGCTGTCCCGCGAGCAGTTGCTGTCCCAGGTCTGGGGCTTCGACTTCGACCCCGGCTCCAACGTCGTCGACGTCTACATCCGCTACCTCCGCCGCAAACTCGGCTCCGACCGCATCCAGACCATCCGCGGAATGGGCTACCGCCTGCTTCCGTGAGAGCTCTCTCATCCGGGGCTCAGGGATGTCTCACCACCGGCCGGAAAGGTGAAGTCAACCTAGTGTTCACCTGGAGGTCACCATGTCCGGTCTGGCAGTTGCGATACCCGTCGATCTGCTCGCCATCGGTCTGCTTGCTTACGGCACCTACTTTCGCCGGTACCACCGGCGCGACCTGCTGCTCGCGTACGTCGCCCTCAACGTCGGCATCCTCGCGGTCACCGCGATGCTGGCCGGCAGCGGGGCCGGGATGGGTCTCGGCCTGGGGTTGTTCGGCATCCTGTCGATCATCCGGCTCCGGTCGGACTCGATCACCCAGGAGGAGGTTGCCTACTACTTCATCTCGCTCGCGATGGGCCTGATCAACGGCCTGCATCCCGGCCCGTTCTGGCTCGCGCCGGCGCTGAGCTTCCTGCTCGTCGGCCTGATGTACGTCGTCGACCACCCGCGCCTCACGCTGCGCTCCCGGCGCCAGAAGGTCGTCCTCGACCAGGCCTACCCGGACGTCCGCGACGTCGGCCCGGCGCTGGAGCGGCTGCTGCGGGCGGACATCCGGCACTTCGTCGTCCTCGACCTGGACCTGGTCACCGACACCACGGTCGTCGACGTCCGGTACCGGGTCCGCGCCACCGCTCCGCACACGGTGGACGCCGTACGGCGGTTCGAGCGGTTCGCATCGTGACGCGGCGGACGCACGCTGCGATGACCGGTGCGCTGGCCCAGTTGGCGCCGATCACGCTCGACGAGGTGCTCGCGGAGGCGGCGTTGCAGACCCGCGTGGACCGCAAGTACCTGGTGCCGATCGCGACCTTCGTCGAGCTGGTGACCCGGTTGCGGCACCGGTTCGCCGTACTGGAGATCGACGGGCAGCGGACCTTCCGGTACGAGTCGGTGTACTTCGACACCCCGTCACACGGGCTGTACCGGCAGCACGTGCAGCGGCGACGGTACCGGTACAAGGTGCGGACCCGGTCCTACCTGGACAGTGGCGAGTGCAGCTTCGAGGTGAAGCTGAAGGGCAACCGCTCCGAGACGGTGAAGTCGCGGATGCCGTACCCGCTCGAGGACCGGGCCCGGCTCACCGGCCCGGCCCGGGAGTTCCTGGCCGAGCAGCTCCGGACGGCGTACGGCGTCGGGGTCATCGACCGGCTGCAGCCCGCGCTGACGACGACGTACCGGCGCAGCACCCTGGTCGACCGGATCGAGCATGCCCGGATGACGTGTGACATCGACCTGCGGTTCTTCGACCGGGACGCGGTGGTCGACGTGCTGCCGGACACCGTGCTGGTGGAGAGCAAGACGGCAGGGCGGGCGGGAGCGGCCGACCTCGTGCTCCGCGACCTTCAGGTCCGGCCGATCCAGGTCAGCAAGTACTGCGTCGCCGCCGCGCTGCTCAACCCGCAGCTACGCGCCAACCCGTGGCACCGGACGTTGCGGCAGCTCACTCGGCGTGGATGATGTGCGCGTCCGGACCGGGGAAGAAAAGTGACTCGGTGTCGGTGTCGGTCCAGTGCACCAGGTACGGCGGGGCGCCGTTCGGGTCGTGGACCTCGACGATCTCACCCTGCCGCCGGTGGGCCATCACGTGCGTGCCCTCGACGATCACTGTGTCACCAGCCGTCGCCTTCATCGAACCGCCTCCTCAGTCGATGCTCCCCTCCAGCTTGACCCCACACCCCCCACCAGCACCAGACCGCCGGTCCCCGGATGTCAGTGGATGTCGGTGGCCAGGCGGGCGGCGAGGGCGGCGAAGATGCCGGCGCAGATGCGTTCCAGGCGGCGGCGGACGGTGCCGCCGGCCCGCAGGAGGGTGTTGGTGAGGCTGCCGGCGAGCAGGCCGACGGACGCGTCGACGCAGAAGCCGACGACGATCAGGAGCGCGCCGAGGACGAGGATCTGCAGGGTCGCGGGCCAGCTGGCCGGACCGGTGGTGATGAACTGCGGGACGAAGGCCAGGTAGAACAGGATCACCTTTGGATTGGCGACGTTCGTCAGCGTCGCCATCAGGTAGGTCCGGCGCAGCGTCCGCTTCGGCAGCTCGAGCGTCTCGTCGGCCTCGCCGACGGGCCGGCGGCTCGCCCGCCAGGTCAAGTAGGCGAGGTAGAGCAGGAACGCCGCGCCCGCGATCCGGACGCCGTTCAGCACCTGCGGCGCCGCCTGGATCAAGGCCCCCAGCCCGAGGGCGGCCGCCACCGTGTGCACGGCCAGCCCGGTCGACACCCCGGTCGCCGCGACCACCCCGGCCCGCCGCCCGCCTGCTGCCGCGTTGGCGGCGATGAACAACATGTCCGGCCCCGGCACCACACTCACCACGAGCGCCGCGACCACGAACCCAAGCACAATCGAGAGCTCCACCCGCCCATCCTCACCCGCGGCACCCATCGCCTCCATGGGGTTTCCATCCACTGAACAGCGCGGTACCAAGGTGATATGGCTGACTACGAGGCGTCGAGAACGGTGGACGTCGCCTGGAACGTCCTGTTCGACTACCTGAGCGACGTCAAGCGGTTGCCGGAGTACCTCCCGCAGATCGACCAGGCGCACCTGCTGCACATCGGCCCGCCGCCGAGCGAGCCGTACCAATACCCGGAACCCGGGGAGTCCGGCGTCGAGCAGGTCGACGTCGACGTCCATCCGGAAGGCGCGGGCGCGGTCAACGAGCGGGCGTGGCTGAAGGTCGTCCAGCACGGGCGAAAGCTGCAGTGGGGCGTTCCGGGGGCGCACCACTACCGCGGGGAACTGGAGGTCGATTTCGTCGCGGACCTTACCTCGCGATTGACGGTCCGGCTGCACACCGACCATGCCGGTGGGCCGGACGTCGAGCGGATGCTCCAGGAGACGCTCACGACGATCAAGACGGCCGCGGAGGGCCGGCACACCGCGGAGAGCGGCTAGCCCGAGGCCTGAGATCCGGGGGCTGATTCGGATCGTGCTCGGGTAGGCTTCGTCGAAGCGCTTCGACGAGTGAGAGGCAACCGCGGTGAAGTTCAGTGACGGGTTTTGGCAGCTGCGGGAGGGACTGACGCGGCTGCGGCCGGCCGAGGTCGAGAGCGTGCAGACGGGGGAGCGGGAGCTGACCGTGTTCGCGCCGGCCAAGCGGATCGAGCGGCGCGGCGACACCCTCAACCAGCCGGTCTTCACCATCACCTTCACCGCGCCCGCGCGCGGCGTCATCGGCGTCCGGATCGCGCACCATCTCGGTGGGCTGCCGGCGCGTCCGTCGTACCGGCTGAACACCGACGACGAGCATCCGGTGAAGGTCGAGGCCGGTCCCACCGAGGCGCGGTTGACCTCGGGTGAGCTGAGCGTGGTCGTCGGGCTGGACGGGCCGTGGGACGTCCGGTTCGAGCAGGACGGGCGTCCGTTGACGAATTCGGGACCGCGCAGCATCGGCCTGATCACCGACGCCGCCGGCCGGACCTACCTGCACGAGCAGCTCGCGCTCGGGGTCGGCGAGACGGTCTACGGGCTCGGCGAGCGCTTCGGTCCACTGGTGAAGAACGGCCAGGTCGTCGACACCTGGAACGCCGACGGCGGCACGTCCAGTGAGCAGGCGTACAAGAACGTCCCGTTCTACCTGAGCAGCAAGGGGTACGGCGTTTTCGTCGACACCCCGGCCAACGTCTCGTTCGAGCTCGGCTCCGAGGTCACGTCACGCAACCAGTTCAGCGTCGAGGGCCAGGAGCTGTCGTACTACGTCTTCGCCGGCCCGACCCCGAAGGACGTGCTTCGCCGCTACACCGCCCTCACCGGACGGCCGGCCCGCGTTCCGGCCTGGTCGATGGGCCTGTGGCTGTCGACGTCGTTCACCACCGACTACAGCGGGGAGACGACCAGCGCGTTCGTCGACGGAATGGCCGAGCGGGACCTGCCGCTGAGCGTGTTCCACTTCGACTGCTTCTGGATGCGGCAGTTCCACTGGTGCGACTTCGTCTGGGACCCGGTCGCGTTCCCGGACCCGGCCGGCATGCTGCGCCGGCTGAAGGACCGCGGCCTGCGGATCAGCCTGTGGATCAACCCGTACATCGCGCAGCGCTCGGTCCTGTTCGAGGAAGGCCGTCGCCTCGGCTACCTGCTCAAGCGGCCGGACGGCTCGGTCTGGCAGTGGGACATGTGGCAGGCCGGGATGGCGATCGTCGACTTCACCAACCCGGACGCGACCGCCTGGTTCCGCTCGAAGCTGCAGGCGCTGATCGGCCTGGGCGTCGACTGCTTCAAGACCGACTTCGGCGAACGCATCCCGACCGACGTCGCCTGGTGCGACGGCTCCGACCCGGACCGCATGCACAACTACTACCCGCACCTCTACAACGAGGCGGTCTTCGGCCTGCTGGAGGAGAACAGGGGCGCGGGCGAGGCGGTCTTGTTCGCGCGTTCGGCGACCGCGGGTGGGCAGCAGTTCCCGGTGCACTGGGGTGGCGACTGCGAGTCGACGTTCGAGGCGATGGCGGAGTCGCTGCGCGGCGGGTTGTCACTGGCCACGTCCGGGTTCGGGTACTGGAGTCACGACATCGGCGGGTTCGAGGGCACGCCGGATCCGGCGATCTTCAAGCGCTGGGTGCCATTCGGATTGCTGTCGTCGCACTCGCGGCTGCACGGCTCGTCGTCGTACCGGGTGCCGTGGGCGTTCGACGACGAGGCGGTCGACGTGCTGCGGAAGTTCACCAAGCTGAAGCTGTCGCTGATGCCGTACCTGGTGACGGCCGCGGAGGAGGCCCACCGCGACGGTGTCCCGATGATGCGGCCGATGATCCTGGAGTTCCCCGACGACCCGGCGGTCGCCTACCTGGACCGCCAGTACATGCTTGGCCCGTCGATCCTGGTCGCGCCGGTGATGAGCTTCACCGGCGAGGTGTCGTTCTACCTTCCGGAGGGCACCTGGACGGACCTGCTCAGCGGCGAGAAGCTCACCGGTCCTCGGTGGGTCCACGACATCCACGGCTTCGACACGCTGCCGGTCCTGGTCCGCGAGGGCGCGGTCCTTCCGGTCGGCACGTTGGACGACCGGCCCGAGTACGACTGGTCCAACGACGTCGAGCTCCGCTGGTTCGCGCCTACCGAAGGCCAGACGGCGTTAGCCAAGTTGCCCGATGCAACGGTCGAGCTCCGGCTGCGGAACGGACAGATCGAGTCCGACAAGGGCTACACCGTCAAGCTCTGCTGAGCCTACGAGGTGGCGCCGGTGTAGCGCCTTACCCCTAGTCGCCACAGCAGCATGGTGGCGACCATGAAGCCACCCCCGAGTACGACGGCCAGAGTCAACGTCGCGGGGTCAGGTCCTCGGGTGAGGGTCTGCGCGGGCCAAGTGGTCACGGCGGCAACGGGGAAGGCGAACGTCAACAGCCGCCGGAGCCACTGGCCGTAGATGTCGACCGGGTAGCGGCCCGTCTCCCAAGCGGCGCCGTGCAGGACACCGAGGCTGAGTCGCGGCGCCCAGAACGCCAGCGACGCAAGACCGACCAAAGTGGCCCACCCGATCAGCAGTCCGATCAGGGTGAGAAAGGCCCATCCGGCCACTGCAAGCGGCGACGGGACACTGCCGAGCGCACGCAGTCCGAGGATGATCACGCCGACTCCGAGGAAGCTCTGCACGAGTGCGAGCGGTGCATGCCGAGTGCATGTCGCCAGTACGACGCTCGTCGCCGGACGGAGCAGATACGTGTCGAGCCGACCGTCCCGGATCTGTTGTGCGAAGTCCGCGAGGCTCGGGTCGAGGAAGGCCGCGCGGAGGCCGGTGATGAGCGCGTACGTGCCGGTGAGGGCCAGCATCTGACCAGCGGACCAACCGGCGAGCAGACCGGTCTGGGTGAAGACGATGCCGATCGTGGCGATCGACGCGGTCAGGTCGACAAGGGCCAGGAGCGCGTCGAAGAACAGGTTGGTCCGGTAGGCCAATGCACGTCGCAGCGACAGGGAGAACGCCGTACCGAACAGGCGCGCGACTCTCATCAGGCCCCCACGGTCGTGTAGCGACGGATGCCGAGACGCCAGGCACCGACCGCGCAGCCGCCCAACGTGACCGTCCACACGACCGCGATCGCATACCCCGCGGCCGCGTCGGCGAGTGTCAGCGTGCCGGCCGCGAGCTCAGCCGGGAAGCCGAGCATCGACCGGAACGGCAGGAGCTGGGCGATCGTCCGCAACGGCTCGGGAAGCAGCGCGTTCGGCGCCGCGGTCCCCCCGAGCAGGAAGATCAGTACGGCGCCGAAGGCGACCACCGCGTGCACTCGCTCGGTCCAGAACGCGGCCATCGCCAGCGTCCACACGAACAAGAAATGCAGGATCGCCGCGAGGACGACGGCGGGCAGTGCGGCCAGCAGGGCGAGCGGCGCGAAGCTCACGCCCATCGTGAACCCGACCAGGACGAGCAGCGGGATCCCGAGCAGGAACATCCAGATCCGGATCGCCAGATTCTCGCCGAGCGGACCGATCACGACCGGCTGCGGCCGCAGCAGCGCCGCGGCGACACCGCCGCTGTAGATCGCCTGCGCAAACGTGTGGTTCTCGAACGAGGCGGTCAGCAAGGCCACGCAGATGACGGCCAGGTAGTAGCTGCCGACGTCAGCACCTGCTCCGGGCACGTGATGCCAGACGAACAACCCCAGCAGCGGCGCCACCGCCTGTCCGAGGATCAACGTGACGAGGAACCACCAGGCTCCCGACCAACCGATCACCTGACGCCAGATCTCGAGCCGCAGCAGCCGGACGATCCGGCTCACGAGGCAATGTCCTTGGTACGGCGCAGCCGCTGGTAGGCCTGATCCATCACGTTCTCCAACGACGGCTCCTCGACCGACAGGTCGGCCACCGCGAACCTGGACAGCAACCGGGCCGTCGTCGCAGGCACCGCATCCCGGCCGACGCGCAACAGCCACTGATTGCCGTCGCGTTGCAACACATCGCCGTACGGCGTCAGGTCCGGATCGTCATCGGTCACGGCGACCCGGATCAGCTTGGCAGGGGCGAACGCCGAGCTGAGCTCGTCACGTCGCCCGTCGAACGCGAGCGCGCCGTCGTCGACCAGGATCAACCGTGGACACAGCGATTCCACGTCGGCCATCGCGTGGCTGGTGAGCAGCACGGTGGCGCCGGTGCGGGCGGAGTACTCGGCGACGAAGGTCCGGATGGTCTTGGCTGCCGAGACGTCCAGCCCGATCGTGGGCTCGTCGAGGAACAGGACCTTCGGGCGGTAGACGAGTGCGAGAGCGAGGCCGGCCCGCATCCGTTCGCCCAGGCTCAGGGCGCGAACCTGGCGTTGCAGGATCCCGTCGAGGTCGAGGAGTTCGCTGAGCTCGGCCAGATTTCGCTTGAACTGTGCGTCGGTGACCTCGTAGAGCACCTGCTGGTAGCGGAAGGAGTCCAGCACCGTGAGCTCCGGCGCGTCCCCGATCGGCTGGCTGCCCCGGATCAGCGCGATCTCGCGGAGGTAGTGGTTGTGCCGCCGCCACGGGATCTCCCCGAGCACCCGGACGCGGCCGCCGGTCGGGTGCAGGATGCCGGCCAGGATCTTGAGCGTGGTCGTCTTCCCGGCGCCGTTGCGGCCGAGGAAGCCGACGACCTGGCCGGCCGGGATCCGGAAGCTGAGGTCCCGGACCGCGTGGACGTCGCGGTACTCCCGCCGTACCAGTGCACGCGCTGCGGCGCGCAGCCCGCCGTCGCGCACCGGGACGCGGTAGGTCATCGACAGGTCGTCCACCACCACGGTATCCATGCTTAAAGTTTATCGTTGAAGCACAGTTTGACTGTTTGCCGCGACCGGTCGAGGAGGTCGAGTGCGAGAACCCTCAAGTGGCGGGTCAAGGTCTGTGCGCGGGGTCGTGCTGGCCCGGGAGGCCGGGATCTCGGTCCAGCAGGTGCGCAACTACGAGCGGGCCGGGTTGTTGCCGACGGCAACCCGTACGGCGGCCGGCTACCGGGAGTTCGACGAGTCGCACCGGCGCGCGCTGGCCGCGGCCCGCGTGCTGGTCCGCGCGTACGGCTGGGACACCGCGGTGACGATCCTGGCCGCCGTACATCGTGGTGACCTGCAAACTGCGGTGGCCTGCGTCGACCACGCGCACGCCCAGCTGGACCGCGAACGCGAGCGCATCCAGCAGGCCCTGCGCGCCTTCGAGGTCGTCGTCACGCACCCCCTCGACGCCGACCCGCGGATGGCGGCCGCGCTCGAGCAGATCTCCCGCCAGGACGCGCCACTGCGGATCGGCCAGCTAGCGGACCTGCTCGGCGTCCGCACCTCCGCACTGCGCTTCTGGGAGCGCTCCGGCCTTGTCAGCCCGGTCCGCGAACGCACCACCGGCTACCGCAGGTACGACGTCGCCGCCGCCCGGGACGCCCACCTCGTCCGACTGCTGCGCGAGGGCAACTTCTCGATGACGATCATCCAGGCCGCCCTCGAGGAGATGCACTCCTCGCCGGACGGCCGCCCCGAACGCGTCGGCGCCGAGCTCAACCGCCGCAACGCCGAGCTGCACGAACGCAGCCTGGCCCGCCTCCGCGCCGACGCAGCCCTGGTGTCCTACTTGGACTGGCGGAGCAGCTCGAAGACGACCTCCGGCGCCGAGAAGACGACGTAGAGCGTGTGCACGCCGGTTGCGGCCAGCCGGCCGGATGCCCAGGTGAGTTCGCGCCCAGGCGGCACCTGCAACGAGTCGAGGAGCTCGCCACGCAGCGGGTCGTCCAAGCGCAACTCGATCGTGGCTTGTGCGGTTCCTCGGTTGGCGACCGACGCTTGGTACGGCGTGGGGCTCAACTCGATGTCGTCGTACGCGAGCCAAGCACCGGCATCGAGCGAGACGACCGCGTCACCGCGCTCGGGCGTGGCGGTCGTCAACGTGATGGCGGAGTACTCGTCGAAGCTGGCCGCGGCGAGGTGGTCGAGCGAGCGCGCCGGGATGCGTTCGCCTTGTACGTCGAGCGTCGCCGCGAGCCGGGTGTCGGTGCTGGAGCGGCCGACCATGATGCTGTGCCGGGCCGTCTCGACACACCGGCGATCCCGGGTCACGTCCCAGAAGCCGAGGTCGGCCGCGGCGATCGTCAGCTCGACCTCGGTGCTCTCACCGGGCAGCAATGTCAGTCGCCGGAAGCCGCGCAGCTGCCGCAACGGTTGCTTGACGCGCGACAGCTGCTGATGCGTGTAGAGCTGAGCGATCTCACTCCCGGGCCGGTCGCCGGTGTTCGTCACCGTGAACGTGACGCGGACTTCGCCGTCCGCCGGGATCGACGCCGAGCTCAGGCGCAGGTCGCCGTACGCGAAGGTCGTGTAGCTGAGGCCGTGGCCGAACGGGTACAGCGGCATCCCGCGGAAGTACAGGTACGTCGCGTCCGTCGCGATGATGTCGTAGTCGAGCAGATCCGGCAGATCGGCGGCCGAGTGGTACCAGGTCTGCGTCAGCCGGCCGGCCGGGTCCGCGTCGCCGAAGAGTACGTCGGCCAACGCGCGGCCGTACTCCTGTCCGCCGTGCGCTGACCACAGCAGCGCGGGCAGGTTCTGCTGCGCCCAGCCGACGGCGAACGGGTAGCTGCTCGTCATCACCAGCACGGTCCGCGAATTCACCGCGTGGACCGATCGGATCAGCCGGTCCTGAGCCTTCGGCAGGTCGAGATCGGCGCGGTCCTCGGTCTCGCGGCCGTTCACCATCGGGTGATTGCCGGCAACAACGATCGCGACATCGGCGCGCGCAGCGACCTCGGCCGCCTCGGCCGCGCCGTCGACCAGTACCTCCAGCTCGAAGTCGGTCCCGGAGTCACCGAGACCGACGGTGTCGTCGATCTGGACGTAACGGCCGCTGTTCAGATGCAGGAGCCGGATCGTGTCACCGCTCTCGACCAGCCGGAAGGTCTGCTTCACTTCCCAGCCGTTCGGCCCAGGCTGGTCGGCCACCAGCGAGCCGTCGTCGGTCACGGTCAGGTGCTGCCCGTTCCGCACCGACCGCAGTGCGCACGCGTCACCGCCCCAGTCGAACAGGTCGAACGACTTGTGCTCGTCCTCGTCCACCCGCAGTACGCCGTCCGCGCCAATCGTGAGGTACGACGACGAGCCCGCGACGCGGAGCGCGATCCGATCGACGCCCTCGCAGTACTGGACCCGGTCGGCGCCGAGCCGCTCGACGAGTCCGTCCAGAGCGGTGACCTGGTACGGCAGCGTCCCGGCGTACCAGTCGGCCGAGACTGTGTTGGCCAGCGGTCCGATCACGGCGAGGCGCTTGATCGTGGAGGCGCTGAGCGGCAGCACTTGGCACTCGTGCTTGAGCAGCACGATCGACTGCCGGGCGGCCTCGTGCGCCAGCGTGCGGTGGGCGGGGCAGTTGACGAGGTCAGGTTCGAGCGAGCGGTACGGATCGAGGTCGGCCGGGTCGAACTCACCGAGCCGGAACCGGATCGCGAGCGCGTGCCGGACCGCGGTGTCGACGTCGGCCATCGTGATCAGGCCGCGGTCGAGGGCTTCGGTGAGCCGCTCGATCGACGGTCCGGCGTTCGTGTCGTCCTGGGTGAAGCTGTCCACACCGGCCTTGAGCGCGGCGGCGTACGCGGTCGGGCCGTCGGGGTGGAACTGCTGCAGCCCGAAGAGGTTCGCGGGCGCGTACGCGTCGCTCACCACGAGCAGGTCGTCGTCGGTCCACTCCCGGAGCGAGTCGTTGATCAACGGGCTGAGATGTGCGGGCCGCCCGTTCACCAGGTTGTACGACGGCATCACCGCAACGGCCGCACTGGCTTCGATCGGGGCGCGGAACGCGGGCAGCTCGTAGTCGTGCAGCACCCGCGGCGGCAGGTTGCTCGAGGTCGTGCAGCGGTCGGTCTCGTTGTTGTAGGCAAGGAAATGCTTGAGGGTCGGCGCGGTCTTGAGGTACGTCGGGTGGTCGCCGGCCAGACCGTGGCCGTACGCGGTCGCGATGATCCCGGTCAGCCAGGGATCCTCGGCGTACCCCTCCTCGTTGCGGCCCCAGCGCGGGTCGCGGAGCGGGTTGACGACCGGTGCCCACACGTTCAGGCCGACCGCGGCCGGGTCCTTCTGGTGGAAGACCCGGACCTCGTCGCCGACCGCGGACCCGATCGCCCGGACCAGGTCCGGGTTCCAGGTGGTGGCGAGGCCGACGGCCTGCGGGAAGACGGTCGCCGGGCCGAGCCAGGCGACGCCGTGCAGCGCCTCGGTGCCGGTCCGGAAGGAGTCCAGGCCGAGGCGGTGCACCGGCGCCTGGTGCTGGTGCAGCAGGGCGAGCTTCTCGGCGCCGGTCAGCCGGCCGAGCAGGTCGTCGAGTCGTTCCCGCACCGGCCGTGCGGGATCACGGAACGGTGGATTCAGGGCGGGAGTGCTCATCGGCCATCGACTCCACTGCGGCTGTGCGTCGAAGCGCTTCGAGCGCTCCCCGGTGCTGATCGATCGAAGCGCTTCGACGGTCTGGGCGAAAAAATCCGTCTCGGCCCGTGACGGCCGTACTACGACGGAGTGATCAGAGGGTTGCATCCCCGGCAGGACAGGTCAAGACCTGGGTAACGCTTTCCCCCGTTCACAAACTGCTGGGTCACACAGTGCTGGGCAGGTGGCCGGTGGTCAGGGAGGCCAGGGCCTGGGCGGTGGCGCCCAGGGGAGTGGCGGTGTGCGGGAACGTCGACGCGACGATCGTGCAGCCGCCGGCTTCGGGGGCGATGGCGGACTCGTCCATCGCCTTGGTGATCGCGGGGGAGAGGTGCGGGGCCAGCAGCGCGTAGGCGCCGCCGAGCACGACGTGTCCCGGGTTCAGGATGTTGACCAGCGCAGCGATGCCGTGGCCGAGGTGGGTGCCGGTCTCGGCGAGCACCTTGGTGACCGCCCCCTCGCCTGCGTCGGCGCGGCGGATGAGGTGCTCGAGCTGGATCTGCGGATCGGGGTCGGCCGGTCCGTCGATCCGCGACAGGATCGACGGCAGGCTCGCGAGCGCCTCCAGGCACCCGCGGCGTCCGCACCCGCACAGCGGCCCGTCCGGAACCAGGCGAAGATGACCGATCTCGCCGACGTACCCGCGGTGCCCTCTGAGCGGGCGGCCGTCGACGATGATGCCCGCGCCGACCCCGGTGTCCCCGCTGAGCTGGATGAGGTTCTCCGCGCCGGCCAGCGGGCCGTAGAGATGCTCGGCCAGTACGGCGAGCGACGCGTCGTTGTCGACGGTCACCGGAATGTCCGGTCGCCCCAGCGCCGCGGTGAGATCAGCCTGCACCGGCACGTCCCGCCACCCCAGACCGGCGGCCAGTACGACGGATCCGTCCCGGTTGACCAGACCCGGTACGCCGACGGTGATCCCGAGCACCCGCCGACCCGACGACTGCACGGTCGTGATCGCGCGCCGGGCGAGCGCTGCCACCGCGGCGACCGTCTTCGCAGGCCCCGCGTCGACACCCGGTCCGGCTCGGTGCCAGCGCAGTACCTGCTCGCCGGCGGTGTCGCACGCGAGGGCGGTCAGGCCCCGCGCGCTCACCTCGAGCCCGATCGCGGCGTACGCCGAGCCGTCCAGGACGAGCAGGGTCGCGGGCCGGCCGACGTGGTTCTGCGTCTGCTGGGTCTCGCGGACCAGCCGGTGGTCGAGCAGGTCGCCGACGATGCTGGTCACGGTCGCCTTGTTCAGCCCGGTTCCGGTCGCGATCGCGGCCCGCGAGCAGGGCGCCTGGCGGCGCAGGTAGCCCAGCACTGCGGCCAGGTTGGTGGCGCGGATGTCGGTGTGGTCCGCGGTCTGTGTGGTCAAGGTCGTCCCGTTCGGCTCGTGGCCAGTGGTTCAGCGATGGCTCAGTTCTACACCTTGTCGTGCTGTCGCGCTTGGGATAATTTGTTTGGCTACTAGCCCAACTAATCCTAGGGGATCAACCGTGACCGGACCAGTAGGTGGCGGAGCCAGCCGCCGGACGTTCATCTCGTTGCTCGGCGCAGGCGCCGCGGCGGCCGCCGGCGGCGTCACGCTGGCCGGTTGCTCGGAGGGCAGTTCCGGTGCGTCGGCCGGCGGCCGTGCCGAGACCGAGGACAAGCTGTCGGGGCTGCTGCCGAAGTACATCGCGTACGAGTCGGTCCAGCCCGACCTGCCGGGGGAGAACGGCGCCGCGCCCGGCTACACGAGGTACCCGGCCGAGCTGAAGCGGGCCGTCGCGGACAAGGCGGTCACCAGCGGCAAGGAGGTCTCCGCGATGACCCCGCTGTGGAGCCCGCCGCCGCCCGGGCTCGGCCACAACAGCTACTACGACGTGAACAACGAGCGGATCGGTGCGCCGGTCCGGTTCAACATCCTGAACGGCAACGACTACGGCGACAAGCTCGGCCCGATCCTTGCCGCAGGCAACGTCCCGGAGCTGCTCTGCATCCCGGGCTGGAACATCTCCGGGCTGACCCGGTTCGGCCAGGCCGCCGACAAGCTGTTCGAGGACCTGACGCCGTACCTGGCCGGTGACAAGGCGGCGGCGTACCCGATGCTGGCGAACCTGCCGACCCGGGCCTGGGCGTACGGCGTCTGGAACTCGCAGCTGAAGGCCGTGCCGTTCCCGTCCGACGGCTTCCCGTGGGCGCTGTTCTACCGCAAGGACCTGTTCGACGAACTCGGCGCCGAGCCGCCGAAGACCGCCGACGACGTGCTGGCGCTGGGCAAGCAGCTCACCGACGCGAAGGCGAACCGGTGGGCCTTCGGGTCGGTTGTCGACGAGATGGTCCGCGCGTTCGGGGCACCGTCGGACTGGCGCAAGGACTCCGGCGGCAAGCTGGTGAACAAGATCGAGACGCCGGAGTACGAGGAGGCGGTGGCCTTCACCCGGAAGCTGTTCCAGGCCGGCTACGTGCACCCGGAAGTGGTCGGCAACGCCGGCGCGGACCAGAACCCGCTGTTCGAGGGCGGCAAGATCCTGATCCGGCAGAACGGTCTGGGCGGCTGGCACGAGGCGCTGCAGCGCCAGCTGTCGATCAACCCGAAGTTCAACCCGCAGCCGGTGCTGCCGTTCGCGCACGACGGCGGCGCAGCGATCACCTGGGGCGGCGACCCGGCCGGCATCTTCACCTTCGTCAAGAAGGGCCTCGGCGAGGCCCGGGTCAAGGAGCTGCTCGGCGTCCTGAACTACACCGCCGCGCCGTTCGGGACCGAGGAGTACCAGCTCTACAACTACGGGATGGAGGGCAAGCACTACACCAAGCAGGCCTCCGGCGCCCCGAAGCTCACCGCGCTGGGCCAGAAGGAGGTGTCGCAGACCTACATCTTCCTCGGCGGCCGGCCGACAGCCATCACCCAGAGCGAGTACCCGGGCTACGTCGAGTCGATGAGTGCCTGGCAGAACGCGGCCGCGAAGGTCCAGCAGAAGAGCCTGTTCGACGGGATCCGGGTCGAGCAGCCGACCAAGATGGCGGCACTGGCCCAGCCGTTCGACGACGCGCTGCAGGACATCCTCCGCGGCCGCCGGCCGGTCAGCGAGCTCAAGACCGCGATCAAGGCCTGGCAGACCAACGGCGGCAACGAGGGCCGGGACTTCTACGCGAAGGTGCTCAGTGACAACGGTCGATAAGCAGTTGGGACAAACCCCGCCCGTCGC
>NZ_JBFAHB010000033.1:0-93110 GCF_040653975.1 Kribbella sp. NPDC050820 | reverse complement strand
CGTGAACGGAATGCGAGGGCAGTCGTGAGTCAGTCGAACTTCTCCCGTCCCGGGGCGATCGATCTGTCGTCCCTGCGCAGGCCTCCGGCGCCGGGGAGCCCCCGGACCTGCTCAGCGCCCAGCCGGTCCTGTAGGCAGCAAGCGCTCCGCGAGCTCGGACAGCTCGCCGACGAACCACAGGGACCGGCCGCGGTTGCTCTCCCGCACCCAGTCGCGCAGCGGCTTGCTCGCGGCGAGCTTGTCCGAGATGTCCCCGACCACGACCAGGCCCATCCGGTAGTTCACGAACTTCTGCACGATCGCCCCGGCCCGTCCGGTCCGCAGCTCGAAGAACTCGTCGCCCAGCTCCGCCGCCGGCAGCGCAACCCACTCCGCCTGGTGCTCGTAGTGCGCGGTCGCGATCAGCTGTACGGCGTCGCCCTCGTCCGCCACGCCGGTGTCCGCCACGAACACCCGCACGCCGCCTAGCTCCTCAACCACGTCAGCACCCTCTCGGTCTGGGCCGGCAGCACGTGTCCGGCCTCCGGCAACAAGACGGTCGCCTCCGGCAACCGCCGTTCGGTCTCGTGGGAGTCGAGCATCCGGTCCCTCCCTCCGACGATGACGAGGAGGTCGAGCTTCTCCAGTTGCTCGTCGGTGAAGATCGGCAGCGACACCCGGCGCGGCCGGAAGTGCTCATGGATCAGCAGGGCGAAGTCGCCGTACTCCGTTGGTTCTCCTGACGGCAACGGGCCCGCGACGAGTCGCATCGTCTGCACGATTCCCCACCGTCCCCAGGGCAGCAGGAACAGCGCAGGCAGGTAGATCAGCGACTTCTGCCGCCCGATCCCGCTAGGGGTCAGCAGCGCCAGCTTCGCCACCTGCCGCCGGATCGCGTAGTCGAGCGCGAACCAGCCACCCAGGGAGGACGCGACCATCGACACCGGCTCCGACATACCCAGACCTTCGAGTACGTCGTCCAGCCAGTCGACGTGAGCGTCCAGCGGGGGACGCGCGTCCGCGCTCAGGCCCGGCTCACCGATCAGGTCGACGGCGTGGAGGCGGAAGTGCTCGGACCATGCGACCACATCGCCGATCCACTCCAGCGTCGTACTGGCCGAGCCGTGCAGCAGGACCAGCGGCGGGGCGTCGACCGGCCCGCAGCTCACCACGAACGTCTCGCCCTGCCTGGTCGGCACGACCTGTTGCTCGCTCGGCACCGGCCAGGTCGCCAGCAGCTCGCGGTAGCGCTCATGCAGAGCGCTCCGGCCGACTGCCGACTTCCAGATCATGCAATCAAAGTACCTCAAACATCCCCATCTGACGAATTATAGGGAATTCTAAGGAAACTGCCGTAGCCTGGAGTCCCACGACGACAGGGACGCGGATGCCACAGGAGCTGTACTCGGTCGAGCAGGTCGCGAGCCGGCTCGGCCTGCACGTCCGGACGATCCGGAACTACGTGCGCGACGGCCGGCTGAAGGCCGTCCGGATCGGGAAGCAGTACCGGATAGCCCGCGAGGACCTCGAGGCGTTCACCGGCACCAGCGCCGCCGCGCTCGAGGCCGACGAGCAGTCCCGGCACGTCGAGGCGTCGAGCATCGTGCACATCGACGCGATCGACCGCGCGGAGGCGGACCGGATCACCACCCACGTGATGGGTTCGCTCAATCAGAGCGGGATCGGCAGGCTCCGGGTCGAGACTGTGTACGACGAGGATCGCGCCGTACTCAAGGTGATCATCCTCGGCGACCTGGCCCCCACCGCCGAGCTGCTCCGCCTGATCAACCTGATGACGACGCCTTAGAGGACGCGGGAGGTGGCGGCGATCGCCAGGTCGGCGAGTGCCTTGCGGGCGGTGTCGTCGGCCAGCGGAGCGCGGTCGAGCGCGTCCAGGGCGTCCTCGGTCCGCTCGGTGATCAGGTCCTCGCAGGCCTGCACCGCGCGCGAGTCCTGCAGGATCTCGCGCAGCAGCTGGATCTCGTCGTCGTCCAGGTCCGGCCGCCCGAAGAGCCGGTCGAACTCGGCCAGCTGCACCTCCGACGCGTGGTCGACCGCGTAGGCCACAAGCACGGTCCGCTTGCCCTCACGGAGGTCGTCACCGGCCGGCTTGCCGGTCAGCGCCGGATCGCCGAACACCCCGAGCAGGTCGTCGCGCAGCTGGAACGCCTCGCCCACGGGCAGCCCGTACGCCGACAGGGCCTCGATCAACCGCCGGTCGCCGCCGGCCAGCGCCGCGCCGATGTGCAACGGCCGCTCGACCGTGTACGTCGCGGACTTGTACCGCAGCACCCGCAGCGCCTGGTCCATGTCGGACACGCCACTCGCCTGCGCGACCAGGTCCAGGTACTGCCCGGCGGTCACCTCGACCCGCACGGCATCGAAGAACTTCGACGCCCGGGCCAGTGCGGCCGCGTCGAAGCCGGACGTGTGCAGCATCTCGTCGGCCCAGATCAGGCACAGGTCGCCGAGCAGGATGGCTGCCCCGACGCCGAAGCGCTCCGGGTCGCCTCCGAGCCCGGACGCCTCGGACCGGGCCCGCTGCAGGGCCTCGAAGCGACGGTGGGCCGCCGGCGCGCCTCGCCGTACGTCGGAGGAGTCCATCACGTCGTCGTGCACCAGGGCGCTGACGTGCAGCATCTCCAGGCTGGCCGCCGCGGTCAGGATCGGCTGCGTCAGATCGCCGCCTGCGGCCCGGAAACCCCAGTAGCAGAAGGCCGGCCGCAGCCGCTTGCCGCCGCTGGTCGCGCCCCGCGCGGCCTGCACCTGCTCGGTCAGCTCCGGCCCGATCGCCACCAGCCGCTGCTGCTGCAGGTCGAGGAAACCGGTCAGCGCGCGCTGTACCTCGGCCGGGATGTCCACATCGCCATACACGTCTCGGAGCGTAGTCGGTGGCAGCGGCGTGGTGGACACCGCGGGTAACCTGTCGGCATGGCGAACGGTCTCCCTTCGACGCTGCCCGGCGGTACGCCGACGATCCGTGACCTGCTCGCGACCGGACACCGTTCGTTCTCCTTCGAGTTCTTCCCACCGAAGACGCCCGAGGCCGAAGAGGTGCTGTGGCGGTCGATCCGCGAGATCGAGCAGCTCCGGCCGACCTTCGTCTCGATCACGTACGGCGCGGGCGGGACCACCCGGGACGGCACCATCCGGGTCACCGAGCGAGTCGCGCAGGACACGTCGCTGACTCCGCTCGGCCACCTCACCTGTGTCGCCCACTCCCGCGACGAGTTGCGCTCGGTGATCGGCGCCTACGCCGGCGCGGGCGTCCGGAACATGCTCGCCCTGCGCGGCGACCCGCCGGGCGGTCCGAACCAGCCCTGGGTCGCGCACCCGGAGGGCATGAACCATGCGATCGAGCTGGTCGAGCTGATCCGGTCGCTGGGCGACTTCTGCGTCGGGGTGGCTGCCTTCCCGGACAAACATCCGGAGGCCCAGTCGCTGGAGGCGGACGCGCAGGTGCTGGCGGCCAAGGCCGCCGCGGGCGCGGACTACGCGATCACCCAGATGTTCTTCGGCGCGGACGACTACTTCCGGCTGGTCGAGCGGGCGTCCGCGCTGGGCTGCGACATCCCGGTGCTGCCGGGCATCATGCCGGTCACCAACATCAAGCAGATCCAGCGGATGGCGGAGCTGACCGGCATGGCGTTGCCGAAGGCCGTCACCGACCGGTTGCTCGCGGTCGAGGACGAGCCGTCCGCGGTCCGCGAGGTCGGTATCGAGATCGCCACCGAGCTGTGCGAGCAGCTGCTCGGGGGCGGTGCGCCGGGGATTCACTTCATCACGCTGAACCGGTCCACGGCGACCCGGCAGGTGTTCCTGAACCTCCGCTCGTCGGTCGTGTCCTGAACCCGGCCTCCCGCCGTATCCTGTGCGGATGGCTGACCCGTCGGACCTGCTGATCGACCGCACGCTCGTGCTGCTCCGGCACTCGAAGGCGGTCCCGCACGAATCGATGCCGGACCCGGAGCGCCCGCTGGCCGACCGCGGCCGGGCCGACGCCCGCGCGGCCGGCCGCTACCTCGTTGCCCAAGGCATCGAAGCGGACCTGGTGCTGTGCTCGCCCTCGCAGCGCACCCGGGAGACCTGGCAGTACGCCGCCGAGGCCGGCGCGACCGCAGCCGACATCTGGTACGACCGGCGGATCTATGACGCCGACTCCGACGAGCTGCTCGACGTCATCCGCGAGGCCCCGACCGAGGCGCGCACGGTGATCCTGGTCGGCCACGCTCCCGGCGTACCGTGGCTGGCCGACGAGCTCGCCCTCGACGGCACCAGCCCCGAGCGCGTCCAGCTCACCCAGAAGTACCCGACCAGCGGCCTGGCCGTCCTGCACCTGACCTGCCACTGGTCAGACCTCTCCGAGAACGACGCCGACCTGGTCTCGTACGTCGTACCGCGCGGCTAAGGCAACCAGTTCGTCGTGCTGTTGATCGTCACCAGGCGTTGAGTCGCTCTGGTCAGCACGACGTACAGCGCGCGTACGCCGCCCAGGGTGTCGCTGACGATGCGGTCCGGTTCGACGACGACCACTGCGTCGTACTCGAGGCCCTTTGACTCCAAGGGGCTTACGGCAACGACGCGTGGGTCGCCCAGCTCGGCGAGCACGGGGTCGACGGCCGGTCGCAGCTTCGGCGGCACGATCACGCCGACCGTGCCCTCGACCAGCTGGAGCAGCTCGACCGCCGCGTCGCCGGCGGCCTCGGCAAGCTTGCCGTGGTCAACGATCCGGTGCTCGGGCTCCACTCCGGTACGACGTACTGCGTCGGGCAGGTCCGCATCGGGCAGGCTCTGCCGGATCACCTCACCGGCGAATGCGTAGATCTCGGCCGAGTTCCGGTAGTTGGTGGACAGCCGGAACGAATGCCGCTGCAGGTGCGACAGCATCGAGTCCATCGCCGCACGGGCCTCGTCCGGGTCCGGCCACGAGCTCTGCGCCGGGTCGCCGACGATCGTCCAGCTCGCCTGCGGGCCGCGGCGGGTCACCATCCGCCACTGCATGGGGGAGAGGTCCTGCGCTTCGTCGACCAGGACGTGCGCATACTCCTCCGGCTCCTCCGCCTCGCGGGCAGCAACAGCCCGTGCCCGGCGTTCCGACGTGGTCAGCACCTCGTTGACGCCGTCCGACAGGCCCTCGAGCCAGTCGAACTCCTCGTCCTTGACCTCGGCGACCGGTGCGCGTCCCAGCAGCGTGCCCAGCTCGTCCAGCAGCGCCACGTCGGCGATGGTGAACTCGTCCGTGCCGCGAATGGCGGCAGCGAGTGTGTCGACCTCGACAGGGGACAGGTCGTTGCGAGCCCAGCGCTGCAACCGTCTCGGGTCACCGAGCCAGCGCAGGACCGACTCCGGCGTCAGCACCGGCCACCACTGGCCGAAGAACGTCCGGAACGCCGGCGTCTCGGTGACCTGGTCGCCGAACGCCTCCCGGTCGCCGTACACGCCGTTGCGCAGGTCGTCGGGGAACCGCTGCCACAGCGCAGCGACCAGGCCCTTGCGGGCTTCGGCAGCGGCCCTGTTGCGAGGCGTCCGGCGCAGCGCGTTCCGCCGCACGTTGTCCAGTTGGTTGGCGTCCAGCTCGATCGTTGCCCCGCCGACGAAGACACGCATCGTCGTGGGCGCAGTGGGCACGCGGTCGCGAGCAGCGCGCGACAGCACGCCGCGCATTCGCAGCGAGCCCTTGATGGCGGCCGCATCGGCCTCGTCGACCGCAGTGGCCTTGACGCCGTCCACCAGCTCGCCGACAGCGCGCAGCGACACGGTGTTCTCACCAAGACTCGGCAGCACGCGCTCGATGTACGCCATGAACGCAGCAGACGGCCCCACGACCAGTACGCCGCCACGCTCGAACCGCCTGCGGTCGCTGTAGAGCAGGTACGCCGCGCGGTGCAGAGCGACCACGGTCTTGCCGGTGCCCGGTCCACCACCGATCACGGTGACACCACGGGCAGGAGCCCGGATCGCCTTGTCCTGCTCGGCCTGGATGGTGGCGACGATGTCCCGCATCGTGTGACCGCGGGCCCGCGACAGCGACGCCATCAGCGCGCCCTCACCCATCACCGGCAGGTCCTCGGGCGCCCGCTCCGGCGCCAGCAGGTCGTCCTCGAGACCGATGATCCGCGGGCCCTTGTTCCGCAGCACGCGGCGGCGGACGACCTTGAGCCGGTCGGTCGACGTGGCCCGGTAGAACGGCTCGGCGGCCGGGGCGCGCCAGTCGATCACCAGCGGCTCGTACTCCGCGTCGCGGACGCCGATCCGGCCGACGTACAGCTTCTCGAGATCCGTCGCGGCGCCGGCGGCGGGCTGGTCGTCGCCGTGGTCGGAGTCGAGCCGGCCGAAGACGAGCCCCTCGTGCTCGGCGTCCAGCTCGGCGATCCGGCGGGCCGCCGCGAACACCAGCACGTCCCGCTCGTACAGACCGGTCTGCTCCTCCTCGCGGACCCGGCCGACGTTCTGCGCCTGCCCGCGCTGGTGGCCTTCGACCGCGATCCGGGACGCCGACCTGGCCGCCTCCGCGACCCGCTCGTACACCCGGTCGACGTGTAGCTGCTCAGCCGCCAGCTCAGCCCGCTCGACGTTCTCGTGATCGGCCGACGTGGGGGATTGATCCACCGAGGTCCTCTCTACTGCCGGGCACCCATCCCGACATGACACACATGAACAATCAATCCTACGTGCGCCCTTGGACCGGAACCCAACCCGGTCTCAGGCTTTCCCGACCGCGTCGGCCACGATGGCCGCACCCAGCGTGGTGGCCGGTACGCCGGACCCCGGGTGGGCTCCCGCGCCGACGCAGTACAGGCCCTTGACCGGCGACACGTTGGCAGCCCGCCGACGGGCCGTGCGGTAGCCCTCCCACGCCACACCGGCCCACCAGGACGGCGATGTCTGCCGTGACACCACCTTGTCCCGGATGTGCAGGCCACGGGCCACCAGGAGGTCCAGTACGTCGTCCGTCGGGTAGCCGTGCACCAGCACTGACCACGCCCGATGCCCGGCCGGCGCCTGTCCACCCGTCCGTACGACGACTGTCGGCGTACCGTGCAGCACGGTCTCGAACGGCAGGCTCGGCACCGGCTGCCGCAGACCCAGGTGTACGACGTACGCGGCCTGCGCCTGGTGGGTCGACTGCACCTTCTTGCGCACCTTCTTGGCCGCCGGGTCGTCCACCAGTTGCCCGTAGAGCTCCCGTGGGTCGATGTCGCTCACCACGATCTCCCCAGCAAGCTCAGTCCCGTCAGCGAGCCGTACGCCGGTCACACTGCCGTCCGATGTGGTCACTGCCACAACCTCGGCACCGGTCCGGACGTCTACCTTCCGTTCACTCGCGCGTTGCGCCAGCGCATCCGCGAGGGTGCCGAAACCGCCATCGATCGTCCAGCGGCCGAACGTGCGCTCCAGGTACGACCAGACGCCGACGTATCCCGGAGTGAGCTTCGCGTCCGATCCACCCTGTGCTGCGAAGTGCCGCAGGACCGCCCGAGCTCTCTCGTCGTCCAGTTGGCGCTGTGCGACCCGCTCCAGCGACTGCCACGGCTTGAGTGTTCTGACCGCTCCCAGGGGCAGCTTGTCCTTGAGCGGCGGCTCCAGCGACGTCTTGCGCAGTACCTGCCAGGTCTCGCTGTAGCCGTCGACCAGTGCGGTCCACTGCTGGGCCGCCCTCTCGCCGGCCAGGTCCGTCCAGGCCTGGAACTGCTCACCGCGGTCGGCGATCGGCAGGTCGAGCACCGAGCCGTCCCCGAACATGTGCCGTCGCGGCTCGGTCACAGGCTCGAGCTGGATCAGGCTCTCGATCGGACGGCCACTCTTGCGGAACAGGTCGCGCAGCGCGGCCGGGAGCGTCGTACTGGCTGCGCCTGCGTCCCAGCTGAAGCCGTCTGCCTGGATCCGGCCCAGCACTCCGCCGAGACGCTCGTCACGCTCGCAGATGGTGACCTGGTGACCCAGCTTGGCCAGGCGGACTGCACTGGCGAGACCGGCAAGGCCGGCCCCGATGACTATCACCCGTGCCATCAGAGCGCACTGCTCCCAGTCACCGGGGCACCGCGTTTCTCCCGCCAGGCCCTGAACCTGGCCCAACCCCGTCTGATGAACCGGAAGGCGACGTACACGCCGATCAGGCCGAGCAGCAGCAGGATGCCGGCGATGATTAGGGCGGCCTCCGGGTGGAAGGCGGCGAGCGTCACCACACCGGCGACCGCGACGTCCTCACCGGACGACGCCGCGATGTTGGTGACCGGCTCGGGGGAGGTGTTGATCGCGAGCCGCAGACTCGACTTGACCGCGTGCGAGAGCAGCGCGACCAGGCCGCCGGCGGTCGCGATCGCGGCCTGCTCCAGCGTGCTCGCCTCACCGGACAGCAGCGCGGCGATGATCGCGCCGACAGTGGGCCGGATCACTGTCGAGATCGCGTCCCAGGCCGAGTCGATGTACGGGATCTTGTCCGCGATGAACTCGAACGCGAACAACGCGCCGGCCGCGATCAGCACGCCGTTGGTGGTCAGTGCCTCCGGCACGTCCTCGGCGCCGGCGAAGCGGCCGAGCAGACCGAGGATCAGCACGCAGGCGTAGGCGTTGATCCCACTCGCCCAGCCGGTCGTGAACGCCAACGGCAACGCTTCCATCGTCCTGCTCCCGTAACCCTCTGTCGCCACTGCTGCTGTCAGTATTGAACCTTTTGTGGCGAGTTTTGGTTAACCGTTGACTTCCGGGTCGCCTCGACTCACAGTGATCAGGCTGCCAGTCTGTGTGACCGGCATCCCCGCCGTCGGTTCAGGAGAACAACATGCGTCGTCGTCCGAAGATTCTCGCCGCATTGGCTGCGGTAGCGCTGGCCATCACCGTGACCGGCGTGTCGTCAGGCGGTCCACCCGCATCCGCGTCGACACCAGATCCCGCTGCCTCTCCCTACAGCGCGGCGGCTGCGAAGTACGGCGTACCGGAGTCCGTGCTGCTGGCTGTGTCGTACGCCGAGACGCGCTGGGACGACCATCAGGGTGCGTCGAGCACCGACGGCGGCTACGGGCCGATGCACCTGACCGCTGTCGACCCCACTGCGGTCGTGGACCTCTCCGGCAAGCGCAAGGTCGCGAAGGCCGAGTCACTGCGGACCCTCTACAAGGCGTCCGAGCTGACCGGGCTCGACCCGGTTGCCTTGCGCAATGAGACCGCCGCGAACATCGAGGGTGGCGCTGCACTGCTTGCGTCGTACCAGCGGAACCTCGGTCTGCCAGTGGGCTCCGACACGTCGGCAGCCCAGTGGTACGGCGCGGTGGCCTCGTACGCGGAGGCCTCGGACCGTGCGACCGCATCGGCCTTCGCCGACGACGTCTACGCGATCATGGCGCGCGGCGCCGCCCGTACGACGAACACCGGGCAGCAGGTCGTGATGCCTGCCCTGGCCGTCACACCGGACAAGACCCAGGTGAACAAGCTGGCGCTGCCGGCCGGTGTGCAGGCTTCGACCGCCGGTGTGGAGTGCCCGGACTCGCTGGGCTGCGAGTGGCTGCCGGCGCCGTACCAGGACCTGGGTGGTGGCGACTACGGCAACCACGACCTGGCGGACCGGCCCAAGACCGGCAAGATCGACTACATCATCGTTCACGACACCGAGGGCGGCTGGCAGGGCACGCTCAACCTGGTGCAGGACCCGACGTACGTGAGCTGGCAGTACACGATGCGCTCGTCCGACGGCCACACCTGGCAGCACGTGAAGGCCGACGACGTCGCCTGGCACGCCGGCAACTGGTACGTGAACATGCACAGCATCGGCATCGAGCACGAGGGCTTCGCGGCCCAGGGCGCGACCTGGTACACCGAGTCGCTCTACCGCAACTCGGCCAAGCTGGTGCGCTACCTGGCCGCCAAGCACAACATCCCGCTCGACCGGGCGCACATCATCGGCCACGACCAGATCCCGGGGACGATCCCGAGCACGGTCCGCGGCATGCACTGGGACCCGGGACCGTACTGGGACTGGGAGCACTACTTCGACCTGCTCGGCGCTCCGATCTGGGGCAACTCCGTGTTCCCGGTGAAGGCGGGCTCGATCGTCACCATCAAGCCCGGGTTCGACGACAACGTGCAGGTGCTGACCAACTGCACCGGTGCGGGCACCACGTGCACGCCGCAGGGCACCAACTTCGTCTACCTGCGGCAGGCGCCCGACGACGCGGCTCCGCTGGTCAAGGACATCGGTCTGCGCCCGGACGGCTCGGACAGCACGACTGTGGTGTCCGACATCGGGGCACGGGCGGCCGCCGGCTCGCAGTACGTCGTGGCTCAGCGGCAGGGGGACTGGGTGGCGGTCTGGTACCTCGGTGCGCTCGGCTGGTTCAAGAGCCCGCCGTCGGCCCCGGATGCGTTCGCCAAGCCGGGTCTCGTGGTGAAGCCGAAGGCGGGTAAGGCTTCCGTTCCGGTGTACGGGCGGGCCTACCCCGAGCAGTCGGCGTACCCGGCGGGCATCCCGTACCAGGTGGTCACCCCGCTGCAGTACTCGATCGGAGCCGGTCAGGCCTACCCGGTGGGCGACCCGTCCATCGAGACCGACTACTACCGCGCCGTCACCTTCGCGGGTGAGCCGCCGACCGACCACGTCCAGGTGATCGGCAACGACCGGTACTACCAGATCTGGTTTGGCCACCGGATGGCCTACGTCCGTGCTGCCGACGTGGACCTGCGACCGGCTGTCTAAGCTGCTGTTGTGATCGACGAAGCCGTCCAGTCTTTGCTGGACGGCTTCGTCACGTCGGTGCGCCGGATCGCTGACGTCGAGGCGATCTGGCTGCACGGGTCGCTGGCGTTGGGCGACTTCCAGCCGGGGCGGAGCGACCTCGACGTGGTGGCCGTGGTCTCGTCGCCGCCGCCTCTGGCTGTCGCCGACCTTCATCGCCAGCTGATGGCGGCCTCGCCGCTGGCGTCGAAGCTGCATTGCTCGTACATGCTCGCGTCGGACCTGGCGGATCCGTCGGTTCGGCATCCGACCTTCGCTCAGGAGCGGTACTTCGACCGGCCGGTGACTCCGGTGACGCGGCGGGAGCTAGCCATGGGCAACAAGTCGCTGTACGGGCCGCCGCCGGCCTCGTTGCTACCGGCAATCAGTGATGCGGAGCTGTCTGCGTTCATTCGTGAGGACCTGCGGTCGTTCTGGTTGCCCGTGACAGCGCGCCGGAAGCCTTGGTACGCCGACATCTGGGTCGATCTGGGCCTGGTGACGGTCGCGCGAGCCCACGTCACGTTGTCGTCCGGTGACCTGATCACGAAGCGGGCGGCGCTTGGACTGCTGCCCGGGATGGGGGCGCCGGAGAGCGTCGTACGGGATGTGGCCCGCCGGCGGTACGGTCCGGCGGGCGCGGTGAACCCGTTCTGGCGTCAACGGCGAGCGGTGCTGACGCAGGTCTTTCTGCAGTCGGCGATTCCTGCGGTGATCAGTTCACCGTGATCGGCGTGCCCGCGGTGACCTTCAGGAGCTCGGCGTACGTAGTCGGGTAGACCGAGTGGGGGATACCGGCGGCCGCCCAGATGACGCCGTACTGCTCGAGGGCGGTGTCGACGTAGGTGCGGACCGGGTGCGGGTGGCCGACCGGGGCGACGCCGCCGATCGACTGGCCGGTGTGCTCCTTGACGAACTCCGGGGTGGCGCGGCGCAGCTTGGCGATGCCGAGCTCGGCGGCGACCTTCGCGGTGTCGACCCGGTGCGCGCCGGACGTCAGGATCAGCACCGGGGCGCCGTCGCCGTCGAAGATCAGGCTGTTCGCGATCGCGCCGACCTCGCAGCCGAGCTCGGCCGCCGCGGCCGCCGCGGTCGGGACCGCCTCGTCGAGGATCACGATCTCGCCGGTGGCCCCGGCCGCCCGGAGCGCGTCGGCCACGCGTTGCACGTTGGGATGGTTGCTCACCTTCGTGAGCTTAGGCGGCCTGTCACACCGTTTTGAGCTCGGCTGCCCCGAAGGACACGTTGAAGCGGTCGCACCAGATCGCGACGCTGCGGAAGTCGCCGAGGTCGACGGCCTTCGGGATGACGTAGTTCTGGTTGCCGTGGTTGCCCTTGAGACTGCCCAGGCTCTGGTGGTCACCGTCGTCGAACACGTGCCAGCCCGCGCGGCCGGGGACGGTTTTCGCGTCACTGAGCCAGACCTTGAGGTCGGGGCCGTCGGAGGTGCTGAGGTTCTCCAGGCGGAGGATGCGGGAGCCGTCGGGCAGCCTGAGTACGGCGACGGTGCCTTCGGTCTCGTGCTCGTGCGTGATCAGCTTCCCGGTCAGGAGCACGGTCGGCGCTGTCGGCTGCTGTGCCGGTTGCTGTGTCGGCTGCTTTGCGGAAACTGTCGGTGGCGTCGTCGACGATGACTGTGTGGAGATCGGAACGGCGCCTGGCAGCGCTTCGTCGACGACCTTGTCGGTGAAGAGCCGCCACGGCTGGAAGAGCGGCAGCGCGACCGCGGTGACCACGACGGCCACCGCCGCCGCGGCGATCACGGCTGCCCGCCACCGCTTCGTCAGTCTCGGCATCGGCGTTCCCTCCACGTCCTCGGCCTGCTTCTTCGGTGACTTCCGGCGTCTGTCCGGCGTCCCCGGGGTCTTCGGTGCTGCGTGTTCTCCAGTGTGGACGGCGGATCGGTCGCGCGGCGGCGCGCCGGGCTTACGGCCCGTTGACGTTTGTCGGCGGCCGACGATACGCTGTTCGTGTTCGAACAGATGTTCGATTACCTTCGGCCCGGTTTCGTCGGGAGACCGGCCAGGGGTGATCCGGACAGCTGGACGGCTCCGGTGCGGAGTTGCGGCCGCATCGGAAACCGGTGGTCCCGGCGGGCCGGGCGCCGAGGTGGTCCTCGACCCCCACCTCGAGCCTGTCCGCCGGGCCCCGGAACCAGCCGTCGACCAGGGGAAGCAGGCGTTCGTTCACAGGAGGCGATGGAGTATGTGGGAGTTCGACGAGGCCGTGGAAGTGCGTTCGGACGTCGTGGACGGCGTCGAGACCCCGGCGCAGTTCCTCTGGCGTGGCCGGCTCTGGCGCGTGTGCTCCGTCCAGGCCCGCTGGACCGAGACCGCCGCCTGGTGGGAGCGCGGCATCATCGGCGCCGGCCTCGGCCCGTCGTACGACGCCCGCCCCCGATCGACCGAGGTAGCCGGCACGGCTGCCCACCTGAACGGCGCGGTGGCGTCGGCGAGCCCCCGATCTCGCACCGACTGCCTGGCCGCGTCCGCTCTCGGCGGGAGCACCACCGCCCTCGCTCCCGCCGGGAGCGCCACCACCGGGATGGCCGAGAGCCCGGCGGCCGTCGGCGTGCTGGATGCGGACTGGGGGCCGCGGCGTGCGGTGTTCCGAGTAGAGGCGGGGTGCGGCCGGCACGGTCGGCGTGAGCTGTTCGATCTCGCGCACGACCCGGACTCCGGCCGCTGGCAACTGGAAAGGGTGACGGACCGATGACTGTCTCACCGGTATCTCCGGCAGCCGCCGGCGCGGCCAGCCGCGAACTGTCCCGCGCGCGAGCCGCGCTGGCCGAGGCTGTGGAGACGAGCGACCACCTGATCCGCTACTCGAGCGCCCATGTCGCAGGCCTCCGAGTTGCGGCCGCGGTCCTCGCCGTCCGCGCCCGCCCGGTCCGCTCCGGCACTCGCCGTCGGGTCCAGCGCAACGCCTGGGTGCTGCTCGCCGAGGTGGCGCCCGAGTTCGGCGAGTGGGCCACCTTTTTCGCCGCCGGCGCATCCCAGCGCGCGGCTGCCGAAGCGGGTCTGGAGCGCGCGGTCACTACCCGCGAGGCCGACGATCTCGTCCGCGCCGTGGAGACCTTCTACGACCTGGTCGAGACCAGCCTCCGGCTGTCCGCCAGCCCGGCCCTCACCGCCACCACGGACCCCCAGTCCGTCCTGACCCAACCTTGGATGCAGGCCAGCTGACCGCGTGGCTCTGTTGACCACCTGACAGCCTGACCTTGTTGACTCGGACTCGGACTCGGACTCGGGAGAACCAAACCTGTGAGTGAGCTACGGCGGGGCGTCGGCAAAGACGTCTGCGGTCGCGTCCACGCCATCACCGGCGTCGAGTGCTACCTCCCCGACACCCACTACCCCAACCCGCACCACTCCATCGAAGGCGACTCCTGGCACGACGGTCTCTGCAGCAGGTGCGCCGGTGGCGGCACCGACACCGACGCCGACGCCGTCTGCCCCCGCTGCAACGGCACCGCCTTCGAACCCGTGGCCCTCATCGACCCCGAGACCTACCAACCCGGCTGACCACCTTGCGGGTTCCCCGATGCCCGCGAGCTCGCGGCCGATCGTGACCGCTCTGATCGCGGCCGATGCTGACCGCGCTGAACCGCGCTGAACCGCGCTGGTCGCGCTGAACCGCGCTGGTCGCGCTGAACCGCGCTGGTCGCGCTGAACCGCCCTGGTCGCGCTGGGGAGCTGGCGCTTCTCGTATTGCTCTCGGGCTGCGGGCTCGGTTGGTTGGGGGAATCGTCTGGACTGTTCTGGGGGTCTGGGAATTAGGGTCGGGAGGGTGAGTGAACTTCCTGTACTCGACGGTGAGGATCAGCGGGTCCTCGGAAGCCTGATGGAGAAGCAGTCGACGGTGCCGGCGTCGTACCCGCTCACCGCCAACGCGTTGCGTACCGCCTGCAACCAGACCAGCAACCGCGAACCCGTCGTCGACTACGACCAGTCGACGGTCGAGCAGACCGCGCGCTCGCTGCGGGACAGAGGCCTCCTGCGGATCGTGTGGGCCGACACCGGCCGCCGCACCCTCAAGTACCACCAGACCCTCGACGAGCGCCTGGGCCTCGAACCTGACGAGCGCGCACTTCTCACGGTCCTGCTCCTTCGGGGCGCCCAAGCGCCCGGCGAGCTCCGCACCCGCACCGAGCGCCTCCACCCGTTCCCCGACCGATCCGACGTCGAAGCCTGCCTACGGCGTATGGCCGCCCGCCCCGAACCGCTGGTCCGCGAGCTCGAACGCCGCGCCGGCCAGCACGACCACCGCTGGATCCACCTCCTCGGCCCGGTGCCGGACGAAGCCGCCCAGCCCGCCGCGCCCGCCGTCGACCGCGACGTGGTGATCGCCGAGGGCGCGGACACACGTGACGCTCGAGTGCGTTCGGCGTACGACGCTGTCGCCACCTCCTACGCCGATCGACTCATCGACGAGTTGGACGTCCTGCCCTTCGAAACCTGGCTCCTGGACCGCGTGGTCGCCCACGCCGCCGGACGCCCGATCGTGGAAGTCGGCTCCGGTCCCGGCCACATCACCGCCTACCTCGCCGACCACGGCGCCGACGCCACCGGCATCGACGTCTCACCCGCCATGATCGAGGAAGCCCGCGGCCGCTTCCCCGACCACACCTACGAGCTCGGCGACCTCCGCCGGCTGGGGCGCCCCCCGACATCCTCCGGCTGGTCCGCGGTCCTCGCTTGGTACTCCCTGATCCACCTGGCCGCCGCCGAGCTCCCAGCCGCCCTCGCAGCCCTGACCCGCCCCCTGGACCCAGGCGGCTGGCTGGTCCTGGCCCTCCACGCCGGCTCCGAAGTCCGCCACGTCACCGACATCTTCGGCCACGAGGTCAACCTCGACTTCGTCCTCCACGACCCGGCAGCCATCGTCACGCTCATCGAGTCCGCCGGCCTGACAGACATCGAGTGGTACCTGAGAGGACCCCTCCCGACCCACCAGGAAACAACCCAACGCCTCTACGTCGTGGCCCGAACCCCCAGCTGATTCGCCTCGGCAGTGGTTGGTGTCCGTCGTTCACCGGGACCGGGCGGGTCAGCTCTTGGCGTAGGTTTCGGCGGCTTGGGACTCGAACTCGTAGGCGATGGCGGGCTGGTCGCCGATGACCCAGGCGTCGTGGCCGGGCTCGATGATGTAGGCGATGCCTGGGAGTACGCGGGCCTTGGTGCCGTCGTCGTGGACGACCTCCATCTCGCCGGAGATCAGGGTGCCGACGTGCCGCACCTGGCAGGTGTCGCCGCCGACGATGGGACGGATGCACTCGGACCAGCGCCAGCCCGGCTGGAACGTGATCCGCGCGACGCTGGCTCCTGGCAGCTTGACCACGTCGACGGTGGTCTTGTCCGGCGTACGGCGCTCGTCGGGCTCGTCGAAGGACTTGCTGTGAATGGTCATTGGGTTCCCTCCCTGGCCGGTGTTTCTTCCCCTTCTCTCCGACGATGGCGCGCCCAGCCGCACCGCGACAGACACCAGCTCTTAACGTCCGCTTACAGGACCCACAGCCGATCACGCCAGGTGGTGCGGCGCTGGCCGGCGGTGCTGGGGAAGTAGGGTGTGGCGGGGTGGGGTCATGGGTCGAGGAGGGTTATGACGATGGTCGATCGGCGGCGGCGGTCTGTGCGGACGGCGCTGGTGGCCGAGGCTCTGCGGGTGGCGCTTGCGGGGCGGGCGCGGGTTGATCCTGAGGCCGGGTTGGACATCGTCGACCTCGGTGGTGGGACCGGTGGGTTCGCGGTGCCGCTGGCGGTCGAAGGCCACCGGGTGACCGTGGTGGATCCGAGCCCGGACGCGCTGGCCTCGCTGGAGCGGCGGGCGAGCGATGAAGGCGTCAGCGCGCTGGTGCGTGGTGTGCAGGGCGACGCGGCTGAGCTTCCCGGTCTCGCGGGGGAGTCGAGTGCGGACGCCGTACTGTGCCATGGCGTGCTCGAGGTCGTCGACGACCCGGTGCAGGCGCTGCAGGCGATGGCGTCGGTACTGCGGGAAGGCGGCGTACTCAGCCTGCTCGTTGCCCAGCGCAACGCTGTCGTCCTCGCTCGGGCACTCGCCGGCCACCTGGCCGAGGCGCGGATCGCGTTGCAGGATCCGGACGGGCGCTGGGGTGCGACCGATCCGATGCCGCGGCGGTTCGACGAGGCCGGGATCACGGGGCAGCTGGCCGATGCCGGGTTCATGGTGCACACGGTGCACGGCGTGCGCACGTTCGCGGACCTCGTCCCGTCAGCGTTCGTCGACTCCGAGCCGGGGGCGGCCGAGTCGCTGGCCGAGCTCGAGCGCGCCGCCAGCCAGCACCCGGCCTTCCGGGCGCTCGCAACCCAGCTGCACATCCTCGCGACCCGCTGACCGACCGATCCGGGCTCGCCGGCTCGAGCACGGCGCTCAACCTGCGACACGCCCGGGTTGTGTTGTGAGTCACAAACGCCGCCCGGCCGCGGTCGCCTCGGGAGCTGTGAAGTCCCGGCGGCTCCGTCGTGGGTGGTCGACGGAGGGTGATGGACCGGTGACTACTCCTCGGCGGCGTGGAATAGACCGGTGCGGGGTGGATGGTGCGACACACGGAGTTTGGTGGGTTTGGAGGGTGGATGTTGTGGGCAGTTGCGGGACCGTGACGCGCTGGACAGGCGGTCAGGGTTTCGTGCAAGGCAAGCGCGGCCTAGACTGGAGTCGGCCTATCGAGATCGCGCTCATCATGGAGGGATCGACGGTGCCCCTCTCGGAAGAAGAGCAGCGCCAGTTCGAGCAGCTCGAACGTGCCCTTGCTGCGGAAGACCCGAAGTTCGTCTCCGCCATGCGAGGGACCAATGTGCGCTTGTACTACAAGCGCCGGGCAGTGCTTGCCGGCGTTGGATTCGTGCTGGGCATCGCTGTTCTGATGACCGGTGCGATCATCCCCAACACCATCATCGGAGTCATCGGCTTCGTGATGATGGTCGCCTGTCTATACATCGCTGCGCTGAGCATGAAGCGGATCAGCAACGCCGGAGACTCCGACGACATCCCGCCGCCTCCGCCGCCGACCAAGCGGCACCGGACCAAACACGACTCGTCCGGCAGCTTCATGGAGCGGATGGAGGACCGCTGGCGGCGCCGCCGCGACGAAGACCTCTGACGGTGCGGCGCTCCTGAGCGCGTAACCGGCCGACAACCACACCCGCGTCCCTGGTGGCGCGGGTGTGGTTTTTGTTTGGGGTACGGCGGGGGTGGGTGCCGCTGCCGCAGCGTTTGCCGGCGGGTGCGGGTAGCTCCCGTTCGGCGCTTTGCAGGTCGGCGGTTGAGTGGCCGATGGTGCGCAGGCAAAGCGCCGAACGGGAGCAGTTGTGGGTCAGGAGGGGATGCCAGGCAGGCTAGCCGGCGTGGCGGCGGCGTAGGGCCAGGGAGCGGAGGCGGGCCAGGAGGAGGTCGAAGTCGTCCAGGAGGTCGGAGGCCTCGGTGCTGCCCCGGCTCAGGTACCAGCGCCAGGAGGGCGGCAGCAGCCGGGCTCGCCAGCGGCGCAGGTGGGAGGCCTGCGTCCACAGGGCCTTGCGTACGGCGGCTGCCTCGGAGCGCAGGTCCATGGTCACGTCGGCGTCACCGGCGTACCGCAGGGCCTCGATGCCGCGAGCGACCCGGATGGCCTGTCGGTGAACATCAGCCGGCAATTGGCCGACCAGCCACTCGCCGGACTGCCGCGGTGTGGCGATGTCGGACCAGTCCAGTCCGAGGTCGCGGGATGTGTCCCGGATCTCGGCCCACAAGCCCTCGGCTCCGAGCCGGCCCGGCGGTCTGGCGAACCGCTGTCGCCTGGTCAGGCTGCGGATCAGCCACGGCACGCAGAGCAGCAGAAGCACCCCGAGGGCGATCGCGATGTTCCGGCCACCGCCGTTGGTGAACCAGTTGCCGCTGTCAATGATCGGGACGCCGGTGTCGTCCGGCAGATTCCGGTCGTCGGGCCGTTCCAGACCCGGGTCCTCGGTGGCGCCCGGCGTGCTCGGGGCGGTGGTCGGCGCCGTCGTCGGGCCGGCCGGGTTCGGGGTCGCGGGGGCGGTCCAGCCCGGCGTGCTCGCGACCCGGGCGGCCGGGGTCGGCTCGAACCGGACCCAGCCGACGCCCTGGAAGTACAGCTCCGGCCAGGCGTGCATGTCGTGCATCTTGACGGTGTACTCGCCGTCCTCGCCGGCCTGCCCGGGCAGGAACCCGATGCCGACCCGGGACGGGATGCCCGCGATCCGGGCCATCAGCGCCATCCCGGTGGCGAACTGCTCGCAGTACCCGGTCTTGGTCTCCAGCAGGAAGTCGCGCAGCGCCCGCATCCCGCTGCCGCGGGTGGTGTCGGTGCTGTAGGTGAAGCCGCCACCGCTGCGGAACCAGTTCTGCAGCAGCACGGCGGCCTCGAACTGGTTGCTCCCGGCACTCTTCGTGATCTCCTGGGTCAGCTCTTTGACCGACTGCGGGGTCTGCCGCGGGACCCGGCTGGTGAACTGGTCCGGCTCACCCTGGCCGCTCGCGTCGTGCAGCTGCTGCGACGTCGGCTGCAGGTCGTACGACGTCACGTCGTACTTCTTGCCACCGACCACCTGGCCGTTGGAAGAGACCACGTCGAGCGTGCCGGCGTCGAAGCGCCAGTCCCGCTTCAGCGAGATCGAGCGCACCGGGTAGGGGACCGGGGCGAACTGGGAGCGGAAGCTCCGGCTGACGTCGATCTCCATCTTGGACTGCGGGACCTTGCTCAGGTCGCCGCTGTACCCGGGCGGCGGGGTCAGCTCGCTGCCGATCTTGCGGCCCTCCTGGCGGGGCGCGATCCGCCAGATGTCGCCGTCGAAGAAGTCGAGTGCGGTCAGCCGCAGGTAGGTGCCGCCGGCCGGGCCGCCCTTGTAGGTGAGGGCGACGACGTTGTCGCCGCGCTTCAGGTTCCGGCCCATGTCCAGCATCGGGTCCGTCGACGAGATCGACGCCCCGACACCGGTCCCGGGACCGGTGCCGGCCAGACCGTTGCCGATGACACCTTCGGGCAGGGCGGGCAGCAGAGCGGGCAGCAACGCCGCCAGCGCGACGACGGTCAGGCCGATCCGGCGGCCGGCCTGACCGAGCGCGGACGCTTCCACGGGCTCGGCGGCGTCCAGGTGGGACACGCCGGAGATGCGCCGGCCCCAGCGGCTGAGCCGGCTGCGACCTTCGGCGGACAGCAGCAGGATGTACCCGAGCGCCGGCGGGATGAACAGCAGCGCCGGCAGGCCGCCGTGCACGGTCGCGGCCGGCACCGTGTACATGATCAGCAACAGCAGCCCGGCCCACGCGGCCTGGCGAAGCTGTACGGCGATGACGTGGATGAGCAGGCCGGTCGCGGCGATCACCGAGGCGGCGAACAGCGTCAGGTGCGAGTCCGGTGGCAGTGGCGCGCTGAACCGATTGATCGAGTCCATCGCGTTGACCATCTGCTGGTTGAACTCCAGCGCGGTCGCCTTCACCGGGATCAGCCCGAACTTCAGTGTGTCCCGCAGGAAGAAGAACGAGATCAGCTCCACCAGCACCAGGAGCTGGACGAACGGTACGACGAGCCGCGGGGCGCGCAGGTTCTGCAGCAGGATCCCGACACCGGTGATCGCACCACACAGGAGCGCGCTGATGAACAGGAACGGCCCGGAGAACACCGGGGTGAGCACCAGCGCTCCCAGAACGGTCGCGCCCCAGGCGGCAAGAGAGATCCTCGCGTGGCCGGTCATGCGATCCTTCCGCTCCGTAGTCCTAGGCCGGACCACACGGTGGGTAGGTGGTCGCCGCGGTGGACTCTGGCGACGCGCCAGCCGTTGTGGCGCAGCTCGTTCTCGGTGGCGTCCGCGGCTGCCTTCAGCCGGTCCGCCTTCTCACTCGGCTCGGCGCCGACCGCCCAGCTGGCCGCGTCAAGCACCAGCGCGACGCCGATCGCCTGGCTGGTCCGCCAGCGGTTCAGCGAGGTGATGTCCTCGGAGTTCAGCGCGCCGACGATCGCGATCACCAGGCTCGGCTCCTGCGCGTGCCGGTCTACGGTCAGCAGTGGGCCGATCTCGGCGTACTTGTGCTCCTCGACGGTCGCGCACTCCGTCAGCAGCTGCTGCGCGCTGAGCGGTTGGTGTACGGCGGTCGACGACCGGTGGCTGATGGCCGACAGAGTGGTCGGCCCGCCCAGCATCGTGGTGACGTAGCCGCGACGGATCCGGTCGGTGCCGATCGAGGCGGCAGCGCTGACCGCCCACTCGAGGCTGGACGACGGGCCGTGCCCGTGGTGCGAGATGGTCCGCGCGTCCAGGAACATCGCGCACCGGCTCTGCCAGGGCTGCTCCTCCCGCCGCACCATCAGCTCGCCGCGGCGCGCGGTGGACCGCCAGTGGACGCGGCGCAGGTCGTCGCCGTCGCGGTACTCGCGAACTGTCGCGTCCTCTTCACCGGCCGAGGCGATTGCACGCGGCCGGTTCTCACCCGAGCCGGCCCGGTCCGCACCCAGCCGGATCTCGGGCAGCCGGTAGACCCGCGGCGTGACCAGCAGGTGCTGGCTGCGGGTGAACGTCCGGCTGGTCTCCACCAGGCCGAACGGGTCGGCCACGGTCAGCATCAACGGTCCGACCTGGAACAGTCCGCGGACGTCGCTCTTCACCGGGTAGGTGACGGTGCGACGCCAGTTCGGGCTGACTCGGTCGACGACGAACCGGGGCCGGTGCCCCAGTACATAAGGAATACGGTCCTCGAGCAGCAACAGTCCGGCCGGCATCCGGCCCTGGTTGCTGAGGGCAAGCTCCACCGTCGCCTGCGTGCCGACCGGGACCTGGTCCGGTGCGAGGCTGCGCCGTACCTGCAGTCGCAGCCGGGTCCGCCCGACGACGAGCGCCGCGACGACCGGCAGCGCGACCAGCAGGATGCCGACGCGCAGCAGGTCCTTCTGACCGAGCAGGAGCGCGCACAGGGATGCGGTGATGCCGGCCGCGACGAAGGCCCGCCCTCTGGTGGTCAGCCCGCGCAGTGCCTGCCGCATGTCTCAGTCCCGACGTGCGCGGGGCAGCGCCACCGTGGCCACCAGCCCCGAGATGATGTCGGCTGCACCGCGCCCACCGAGATGCGCCTCAGCCGCAGGAAGAACACGGTGTGCCAGCACCGGCACAGCGAGCTCCTGGATGTCGTCCGGCAGGACGAACTCACGGGAGTCCAGCGCCGCTGCGGCCCGGGCCGCGCGGATCAGGTGCAGCGTCGACCGCGGGCTCGCTCCCAGTCGCAGCTCCTGCGAGCGACGGGTCGCGCCGACGAGGGCGACGGCGTACTCCTTGACCGACTCCGAGACGTGCACCGACTGCACCGTCTTCACCAGGCGCAGGATCTGCTGGCCGTCGGTGACCGGCTGCAGGGTCTGCAGCGGGTCGTCGGCCGCGTGCCCGTCCAGCATCCGCAGCTCGGCGGCCGGCTCCGGGTAGCCCATCGAGACACGAGCCATGAACCGGTCGCGCTGGGCCTCGGGAAGCGGGTAGGTGCCTTCCATCTCGATCGGGTTCTGGGTCGCGATGACCATGAACGGCGCCTCGAGCTGGTACGTCGTGGTGTCGACGGTGACCTGGCGCTCCTCCATCGACTCCAGCAGCGCGGCCTGGGTCTTCGGCGAGGCGCGGTTGATCTCGTCGCCGACCACGATGTTCGCGAACACCGCGCCGGGCTTGAACTCGAAGTCACGGATCTCCTGGTTGAAGACCGAGACGCCGGTGATGTCGGACGGCAGCAGGTCAGGCGTGAACTGGATCCGGCGCACGCTGCAGTCGATCGACTTGGCCAGCGCCTTGGCCAGCATCGTCTTGCCGACGCCGGGCACGTCCTCGATCAGCAGGTGCCCCTCGGCGAGCAGGACCGTGATGGCGACCTCGACCACGTCGGGCTTGCCTTCGATCACCTGCTCTATCGCCCGGCGGACCCGGCCCGCCACCTCTGACAGCTCGTCGAAGTCCCCGGCTCCGGCCAGCGCCGAGCTGGTCGCGGTGGTGCTCACCCTGTGTCCTCCCCATTCGTTGACGGCCGACACATTCTCACCCGCTGTAGGGGTCCGGCCTAGAGCAGCGGAAGTTTTGTTACCTGGCGTTTCGGTGTTCATCGGCACAGGCCCTCACCGGCGTGGGTCGGAAAGTCGTCCCTCCAAGCGTACGGGTGGCCAAAACCCCACGCTGCGCAAACGACGCCGCCGCGACCTTGAGAACCCACCAACCACTTTCCGGGCCCAGAAATGGCTGGTGGGTTCTCAAGGTGGAGCGAAGTGGAGGACGCGGCACGCGGGGGCCACGCCTGGATTCAGGCGGCGCGTGGGGGAAACGGGGCGGAAGTTGGTTGACGGTGGTGGAAAGTGGAGTAAGGTGGAGCGCAGTGGAACTAAAGTGGTGGAAACAGCTCGCCTAAGTCGGAGGGTCCGCAACGGGGAGGTGGAGCGTGTTCCTCGGAACTCACTTCCCCAAGCTCGACGACAAGGGACGGCTGTTCCTGCCGGCGAAGTTCCGGGAGGAACTGGCTGACGGCCTGGTGATCACGCGTGGACAGGAGCGGTCGCTGTCCGTGTGGCCGGAGCGCGAGTTCGTCCAGCTGACCGAGCAGTTGAAGCAGGCGCCGATCACCAACAAGGGTGCGCGGGACTACCTGCGGATGCTGTTCGCCGGAGCCTCGAACGAGGTGCCGGACAAGCAGGGCCGGGTCACCATCCCGCCGATGCTGCGCGATTACGCAGGACTGGATCGCGACTGCGTCGTCATCGGGGCGATGAACAGGGTGGAGATCTGGAACACGGAGAACTGGAACAGGTACTCCCAGGAGCAGGAGCAGGCGTTCGCCGATCTCTCCGAGGAGGTCCTGCCGGGCATCTTCTAGAAGAACAGTGGGCGAGCGGTACCGCGACCACACCGGCCGTCCGGTGAGATCACGGGTCCGACTTCCGACCTCAGGTGTTGACGCCACTTCCCCGGCGCCAAGACCCCGAGGTACTTCCCCGGAAGGCGTACCCGCGATCTGACCGGACGGAGTCGTCTCCGGGTTCGCACCACTGAACCGCACCACAGGACCTGCGGGGGCAGGGTCGCTCCCGC
Organism: Kribbella sp. NPDC050820; assembly: GCF_040653975.1. Taxonomy (NCBI): domain Bacteria; kingdom Bacillati; phylum Actinomycetota; class Actinomycetes; order Propionibacteriales; family Kribbellaceae; genus Kribbella; species Kribbella sp. NPDC050820. Next base: position 69,356 of record NZ_JBFAHB010000033.1, on the reverse strand, counting down.
GGCGACGGAAGGGTCGAGGATGGACGCTGCGGAGCGGCATGTGCCGGTGATGCTGGAGCGCGTGGTCGCGCTGCTGGCTCCCGCACTCGCGCACCCCGGCGCAGTCCTCGTCGACGCCACTCTCGGTCTCGGTGGTCACTCCGAGGCCTTCCTGCGCCAGTTCCCCGAGGCCCGGCTGATCGGGCTCGACCGCGACCCCGAGGCGCTGCGCCTCGCCGGCGACCGGCTCGCGCCGTACGAGGAGCGGACGACCTTCGTGCACGCCGTGTACGACGAGCTGCCGCAGGTCCTGGCCGACCTCGACGTGCCCGCGATCGACGGGATCCTGTTCGACCTGGGCGTCTCCTCGATGCAGCTGGACGAGGCCGAGCGTGGTTTCGCCTACGCGCAGGACGCGCCGCTGGACATGCGGATGGACAGCACCGGCCCGACCACGGCCGCGGACATCGTGAACACCTACAGCGCGGCCGACCTGGCCCGGATCCTGTTCCAGTACGGCGAGGAGAAGTTCGCCCGCCGGATCGCGGACCGGATCGTCCGCGAGCGCGAGACCGAGCCGTTCACGAACAGCGCCCGGCTGTCCGAGCTGGTCCGCAACGCGATCCCGCAGGCGGCCCGCCGGACCGGGGGACACCCGGCGAAGCGGACCTTCCAGGCGCTCCGGATCGAGGTGAACGGCGAGCTCGAGGTACTGCGGCGCGCGCTGCCGGCCGCGATCGAGGCGCTGGCGCTGCACGGCCGGATCGTGGTGATGAGCTACCACTCGCTCGAGGACCGGATCACCAAGCAGACGTTCGCGGCCGGGACCAAGTCGGACGTGCCGGACGACCTGCCGGTCATCCCGGCCGGGCACGAGCCGTACCTGAAGCTGCTGACCCGCGGCGCCGAGCGGCCGACCGAGGAGGAGGTCGCGGCGAACCCGCGGGCCGCCTCCGCTCGCGTGCGGGCGGCCGAGCGAGTCCGGGAGAAGAGGCTGGTGGCCTGATGAGTACTGTCTTCAGCCCGCAGAAGGCGCGGGTCACGCCGGCGCCGGCGAAGCGGCCGGAGCCGAAGCTGCGGGTCGTCTACGGTGCGCCGTTCCGGCCGCCGCGGATGCCGTTCGTCATCTTCGTGGTGTCGCTGCTGGCGGCCGGCCTGGTCGGCTTGCTGCTGCTCAACACGGAGCTGCAGAGCGGGACGTTCCAGGTGACCGCGCTGAACAAGCAGGCCGACCAGCTGCGGGACCAGCAGGAGTCGCTGGAGAAGCAGGTGCGCACGCTGGAGTCGCCGCAGAACCTGGCCGACCGGGCGCTGCGGATGGGCATGGTGCCGAACCCGAACCCGGTGTTCCTGCGGCTGTCCGACGGGCAGGTGCTGGGTGTGCCGGAGGAGGGCAAGGCCGGCACGGGTACGGCGATGTTCGGTCCGGGCACGCCGACGTCGGTGTCGCCGAAGCCGCCGGTCACCACGGTCAAGCCACCCAACGTGACCGTGAAGCCACCCGCTGCGACCGTGAAGCCGCCCGCGACGACGGTCAAGCCGCCTGCGGCCACTGTGAAGCCGCCGGTCACCGCGCAGAACCGGGCGGCGACCGGCACCACCGCACGGACCGGTACGGCGACGGGTAACAAGCCGCCGGCCACGACCACGCGTACGACGACCACCGGGGGATGATCGGATGACGGACCGACGGGGCAGCGAGCCGCCACGCAAGCGTGGTGAACCGGGTCGGAGCAATCCGACCCGCAAGGCTCAGCCTCGCCGTCCGTCCGCTACGGACAGCACCCGTGCCACCCCACAGCGTCCGGAGTCCACCCGAGACCGCCTCCTCCGCAAAGCCCGCGAGGAGGCGGATCAGCGTGCGGCTGAGCAGGGCGGTGTGGTGCGGCGTCCGGTGAAGAAAACCGCACCCAGCCGACCGGTGAAGAAGACTGCCGCACGCCCGGCGCCCACCAAGAAGACGGCTGCAAAGAAGACTGCATCGAAGAAGGCGCCGGTCAAGAAGGCGCCGGTCAAGAAGGCGACGGCCAAGCGGCCGGTGAAGAAGAGTCCGCCGCGGAAGCGGCCTCAGAGCAAGCGGCCGCCCAAGAAGGTGAAGCGGCCGCCGCGGATGCTGAAGCTGGGTCGGCCCACGCTTCGGCTACGGGTGACGTTCGTGGTGATGGCGTTCGTGCTGTCGCTGTTCGCCGGGCGGCTGGTGCTGCTGCAGGGTGTGGACCCGGACCGGTACGCGCTGGCGGCGAGCAAGGAGAACACCAAGCCGTTCGTGCTGCACGCGACCCGCGGCGCGATCCTTGACCGCAACGGCGTGCCGTTCAGCGTGTCCGAGGATGCGGTCGCGATCACTGCCGACCCGACCCAGACCGGCCCGGTCGCGCCGCAGCTCGCCCGGATCCTGGCGCCGAAGCTGACCGGTACGACGTCCGCGCAACTCGTCACCGCGATGACCGGGAAGGGCCGGTTCCAATATCTCGCACGCCAGGTCAGCCCGCAGACCTGGAACGCCATCGAGGCCGAGCTGAAGGCGAAGAACGCCGAGATCGCCCAGCAGAACAAGGGCCGGCCGCAGGACCAGCAGGCGCCGTTGCTGGCCGGGATCTACACCGAGGAAGACCCGATCCGCAGCCACCCGAACGGCACCATCGCGGCCAACGTGGTGGGCGTGGTCGGCGCCGACGGCAAGGGCCAGTCCGGGCTCGAGTACGGCATGAACGACAAGCTGTCCGGCCAGGACGGCAAGGCCATGTACGAGGTGGACACCAAGGGCAACAAGATCCCGAACGCGAACCACACCGTCGAGGAGCCGAAGCCCGGCGTCACCGCGCAGCTGACCCTGGACGCGGACCTGCAGTGGTTCGCGGAGCGGCGGATCGAGCAGGCGGTCAAGCAGTACAAGGCCACCTCCGGCACCGTGGTCACCCAGGACGTGAAGACCGGCGAGATCCTGGCGATGGCGAACTACCCGACCTTCGACCCGAACAAGCCGGTCAAGCCGAGCGAACTGTACAACCCGGCGCTGGAGCAGGTCTACGAGCCGGGCAGCGTGCAGAAGGTCGTCACCATGGCCGCGCTCGCCGACGCCGGTCTGATCGACCTCAACACCAAGCTCAAGGTGCCCGGCAGCATCAACGTCCAGCGCCGGACCATCAAGGACCACTTCTCGCACGGCACGCTCGACCTGACCATCGCCGGCGTGATCGCGAAGTCGTCGAACGTCGGCACCATCATCGCGGCCCAGCAGATGAAGTCGATCCCGCAGTTCGTGAAGTACCTGAAGGACTTCGGGTTCGGTGAGCCGACCGGGCTGAACTTCCCGGGCGAGAGCCGCGGCCTCATGCCGCCGGGTGACGAGTGGAGCGAGCTGACCCGGTCGAACGTCGCGTTCGGCCAGGGCCTGTCCGCGAACGCGGTCCAGATGACCGCCGCTGTCAACGCGGTCGCCAACGGCGGGGTCTACGTGCCGCCGAAGCTGGTGAAGAACTACGTCGACGTGAACGGCAACGTCGTACCGAACCCGTCCGGGCCGTCCCGCCGGGTGGTGAGCGAGAAGGCGGCCAAGGAGGTCACCACGATGATGGAGGCCGTCACCGCCAAGGGAGGTACGGCGACCCAGGCCGCGATCGACGGTTACCGGGTGGCCGGCAAGACCGGTACGGCGCAGGAGGTCGACTCCGCCTGCGGCTGCTACCGCAAGTGGGCCACGTCTTTTGCCGGATTCGCTCCTGCCGACAACCCGCGCTTCGTTACGTACGTCGTACTCCAGAACCCGACCAACGGGCGCAGTGGCGGTGGACAAGGAGGACCGGTGTTCCGTGACGTGATGAGCTACGCGCTGCAGAAGTACGTCGTACCGCCGACAGGTGCGAAGCAGCCTGCCGTGCCGCTCGAGTGGTGACGCAGGGTCAGGTAGGAGTCACACGGGCCGGAGCGGTAGCCTCAGGGCCCGTGTCCACCCCTACCGCCGCAGGCGGCGCCGTCGCAGCGATCAGGCCACGGCACATCGTGCCGGTCAGCCTGATCGAGGTCGCCAGGACCGCTCACGCGCGGATCCCCACCAGCAGCACCGTCGAGGTCACCGGTGTCTCGCTCGACTCCCGGTCAGTCCTCCCAGGCGATCTGTACGCCGCTCTGCCCGGTGCCGTCACGCATGGCGCCGCCTTCGTCGCCAAAGCACAGCAGTCCGGCGCTGTCGCCGTACTGACCGATCCGACCGGTGAGGAGCGGGCGAAGGAGACCGGTCTGCCGGTGCTAGTGGTCGACCGGCCACGGGACGTGCTCGGCGCCGTCGCGGCCCACATCTACGGCGAGCCGACCAAGGAGCTGCACCTGCTCGGCGTGACCGGGACGAATGGCAAGACCACGACCAGCTTCCTGCTGGACGCCGTACTGCGCCGGCTCGGTCCGACCGCGCTGATCGGGACGATCCAGACCCGGATCGGCGACGAGGTCGTGAAGAGCGTCCGGACCACTCCGGAGGCCACTGACCTGCACGCGCTGTTCGGAGTGATGCGGGAGCAGGCGGTCGACTGGTGCGCGATGGAGGTCTCCAGCCACGCGCTCGCGCAAGGCCGGGTCGACGGTGCGCGGTTCGCAGTCGCCGGGTTCACCAACCTCACGCAGGACCATCTGGACTTCCACAACACGTTCGAGGAGTACTTCGCGGCGAAGGCCTCGTTGTTCACCCCGGAGCGCTGTGATGTGGCGGTGGTGACGATCGACGACGAGTACGGGCGCCGGCTGGCCGCGCAGACCGTCGTACCGCTGGTGACCGTGTCCACCACGGGTGAGGCCGACTGGATGGTGGCAGGCAGGCACCAGTCCGAGCGACCGGGGCGGTGGGGCGGGGAAGGAATCAAGCAGAGCACGACGGTGATCGACATCCGAGGGCCGGGGGAGACGCTGACGGTCGAGATCGGGCTGCCCGGTGACTTCAACGTCGCCAACGCGCTGCTGGCGACCGCCATGCTGCGGCAGGTCGACGTACCGGCCGAGGAGATTGCGGCCGGGCTGCGGACAGCCGCCGTACCGGGCCGGATGGAGACGTTCACCCGGCACGACGGGTTGGCCGTGATCGTCGACTACGCGCACACGCCGGACGCGGTCGAGCTCGCGCTCGAGGCCGCCCGCGGCGCGACCAAGGGCCGCTTGTACGCGGTCGTGGGCTGTGGCGGCGACCGCGACGCCGGCAAGCGTCCCGCGATGGGCGCCGCGGCGGCACGGGCGGCGGACGTCGTGATCATCACCGACGACAACCCGCGCAGCGAGGACCCGGCGGCGATCCGGGCCGCCGCGCTCGAGGGCGCCCGAGCCGCTGTGCCGGGGGCCGACCTGCACGAGATCGGCGACCGTCGCCAGGCCATCGCCGCCGCGATCGAGCTGGCCGGTCCGGGGGACACCGTCGTTGTGCTGGGCAAGGGCCATGAGACAGGTCAGGACGTCGGCGGTGTGATCCACCCGTTCGACGATCGCGAGACTGTGCGTGAGTTGCTGGAGGCAGAGCGGTGATCCCTGTCAGTTGCGGCGAGATCGCCGACGTCGTCGGTGGCGAGCTGGTGGGCGTGGACCCGTCGGCCGTGGTCGACGGCGCGGTGGTGATCGACTCGCGGGCCGCCGGTCCGGGTGGGCTGTTCGTCGCCCTGCCCGGTGAGCGCGTCGACGGGCACGACTACGTGGGTACGGCGACCGAGGCCGGCGTCACGGCGTCACTCACCACGCGGCCGGTCGAGGGCAGCCCGTGCATCGTCGTCGGCGACGCGCAGAAGGCACTCGGAGACCTGGCCCGGCTCGTGGTCAGCCGACTGCCGGAGCTCACCGTGCTCGGGCTGACCGGCTCGTCCGGCAAGACCAGCACGAAGGACCTGATCGCCCAGCTGATCCGCCCGGACGGCGAGACCGTGTCGCCGGAGGGATCGTTCAACAACGAGATCGGCCACCCGCTGACCGCCCTGCAGGCGACCGGGTCCACCAAGTTCCTGATCGCCGAGATGGGCGCGCGGCACCTGGGCGACCTCACCTACCTTTGCGGGATCACGCCGCCGAAGGTCGGGCTGGTGCTCAACGTCGGCACCTCCCACATCGGTGAGTTCGGCAGCCAGGACAACATCGCGCTGGCCAAGGGCGAGCTGATCGAGGCGCTGGCTCCGGGCGGGACCGCCGTACTGAACGCCGACGACCCGCGCGTCGCCGCGATGGCGAGCCGGACCGGGCAGCGGGTGCTGACCTTCGGCGAGGCGGACAGCGCGGACGTGCGGGCGACCGACGTCAAGCTCAACGCCGAGGGCCGGGCGAGCTTCACGCTGCGGATCGGCGACTTCGGCCGCTCGGTCCAGCTCCAGTTCGTCGGCGAGCACTACGTGTCCAACGCGCTCGGCGCGGCGACCGTCGCGTACGCGGCCGGGCTGACCGCCGAGCAGATCGCCGAGGGACTGGCTGCGGCCACCCCGGTGTCGGCGGCGCGGATGGAGGTGGTCGAGCGCGCGGACGGCGTGACGGTCATCAACGACGCGTTCAACGCCAACCCCGACTCGATGCGGGCCGCGCTGAAGGCGCTGGTCGCGATCGGCCGGGCCCGCGGCGCGCGGACCTGGGCGGTGCTCGGCGAGATGCTCGAGCTCGGCGACACCTCCGCGGACGAGCACGACGCGATCGGGCGGCTGGTGGTGCGGCTGGACGTGAACCGGCTGGTCGTGGTCGGCCCGGGTGCGAAACCCATCCATCTCGGGGCCTCGCTCGAAGGCTCCTGGGGCAACGAGTCGGCCTATGTCGACACCATTCCGGAGGCCCTCGACATGCTCCGCGCCGAGTTGCGGGCCGGTGACGTCGTCCTGGTGAAGTCCTCGAAGGCGGCGAAGCTGCGCAGCCTGGCCGACGCGTTGCTGGAGGATGCGCAGTGATCTCGATCCTGTTCGCCGGCGCCGTCTCGATGGTGCTGACCCTGCTCGGCACGCGGTGGGCGATCACGCTGCTGGCCCGCCGCGGCTACGGCCAGGAGATCCGCGACGACGGGCCGACCTCGCACCACACCAAGCGCGGCACGCCGACGATGGGCGGCACCGTGTTCATCATCGCCACCATCATCGGGTACTTCGCGGCGAAGCTGTTCACGATGACGCCGCCGAGCGCGTCGGCGCTGCTGGTGCTGTTCCTGTTCGCCGGGATGGGCGCGGTCGGCTTCCTGGACGACTTCATCAAGATCTTCCGGCAGCGCAGCCTGGGCCTGCGCAGCAAGGCGAAACTGGCCGGCCAGACGATGATCGCGGTCGCCTTCGCGGTGCTCGCGCTGCAGTTCCCGGACGAACGCGGCCAGAGCCCGGCGTCGCCGTTCATCTCGTTCATCCGCGACATCACCTGGCTGCAACTGTGGCCGGTGCTCGTGGTGATCTGGATCCTGCTGCTGATCGCCGGCATGTCGAACGGCGTGAACCTGGCCGACGGCCTGGACGGCCTGGCCACCGGCGCGTCGATGATGGTGTTCGGCGCGTACACGCTGATCTGCATCTGGCAGTTCAACCAGAGCTGCGCGACCGCTCAGGGTGTGGGCGCGAAGTGTTACGAGGTCCGAGATCCGCACGACCTGGCCGTGGTCGCGGCCGCGCTGACCGGCGCGCTGTTCGGCTTCCTGTGGTGGAACGCGTCGCCGGCCAAGATCTTCATGGGCGACACCGGCTCGCTGTCGCTGGGCGGCGCGCTGGCGGGCTTCGCGGTGATGACTCGGACCGAGTTGCTGGTGCTGCTGCTCGGCGGCCTGTTCGTCATCATCACCGCCTCGGTGATCCTGCAGGTCGGCTACTTCAAGCTGACCAAGGGCAGGCGGCTGTTCCGGATGGCGCCGCTGCACCACCACTTCGAGATGCTCGGCTGGGAGCAGGTCAACGTGGTGATCCGGTTCTGGATCATCCAGGGCCTGTGCGTGGTCATCGGTCTCGGCATCTTCTACGCGGAATGGGTGGCCGGATGACGCTCGGGACTCGCACCGACGACGGCTGGGCGACGACTCGCTTCGTCGTTCTCGGCTTCGGTACGGCGGGCTACGCCTGCGCGGACTCGTTGCTCCAGGCCGGCGCCGAGCACGTCGTCGTACTGGACGACCGTGACAACGAGGGGCTCCGCGAGAAGGCGCAGATCCTCGAGACGCTGGGCGCCACCATCACCCTCGGCCCGGGCAGTACGGCGGAGCTGCCGAAGGACGTCGACGTGGTCGTGACGTCTCCCGGCGTACCGCCGCACGCGCCGCTGCTGGCGCAGGCAGCCGAGCGCGAGGTGCCGATCTGGAGTGAGATCGAGCTCGCCTGGCGGCTGCGTGACCCGGCCAACGCGGCGCCGTGGCTGTGCATCACCGGGACCAACGGCAAGACCACGACGGTCCAGATGCTCACCGCGATCCTGACCGCGGCCGGTCACCGTGCGGTTGCCGCCGGCAACGTCGGGCTGCCGCTGCTGGAAGCGGTCATGGACCCGGAGCCGTACGACGTGATCGCCGTGGAGCTGTCGAGCTACCAGCTGCACTTCACGCACTCGATGTCGGCGCACTCGGCCGCCGTGCTGAACATCGCGCCGGACCACGTCGACTGGCACGGCTCGCTGGAGGCGTACGCCAAGGACAAGGGCCGGATCTTCGAGAACTGCCAGATCGCCTGCGTCTACAACGTCGCCGACCCGGCCACCGAGCAGCTGGTCATGGACGCCGAGGTGATCGAGGGCTGCCGGGCGATCGGCTTCACGCTCGGCACCCCCGGCCTGTCGATGGTGGGGATTGTCGACGATCTCCTTGTCGACCGCGCGTTCGTCGAGCAGCGCGCGTCCTCGGCGCTCGAGCTGGCGACCCTGAACGACATCACGCCGGCCGCGCCGCACAACGTGGCGAACGCGCTGGCCGCGGCCGCGCTGGCCCGGGCGTTCGGGGTGCCCGCGACGGCGGTTCGGGACGGGCTGCGCGGGTTCCGGCCGGACAAGCACCGGATCGCGCACGTCGCGGACGTTGCCGGGGTCAACTATGTCGACGACTCGAAGGCGACCAACCCGCACGCGGCGCAGGCCTCGCTGCTCGCCTACGAGCACGTGGTGTGGATCGCCGGCGGCCAGGCCAAGGGCGCGACCTTCGACGACCTGGTGATCGCGGCCCGCGAGCGGTTGCGCGGCGTCGTCCTGCTCGGCCAGGACAAACAGGTGATCGCCGAAGCACTTGCCCGACACGCACCGGATGTCCCGACGATCACTGTCGAGGCAACGGACACTGAAGCCATGGAGATCGTGGTGGGGGAGGCGGCGAAGCTTGCCCAGGCGGGCGACACCGTGCTGCTGGCCCCCGGCTGCGCCTCCTGGGACATGTTCGCCAACTACGGAGCCCGCGGCGACGCCTTCGCTGAAGCCGTGCACCAGCTGACCCGGGGGTGATCGCGTGACGTCGGTCGCAGACCAGCCGGATCAGAAGCAGGAGCGCAACACCACCGACCGGCCGTGGGTGGCGGCGATCCGCGAGGTGCTGGACCGGCCGCTGACGTCGTACCACATCCTGCTCGGCGCGACCGGCCTGCTGCTGGTGCTCGGGCTGCTGATGGTGCTGTCGGCGTCGAGCGTGCTGTCGCTGCGCGCGAACGGCAACAGCTACACGATCTTCATCCGCCAGCTGATCTGGGTCGGCGTCGGCCTGCCGATGGCGTACGTCGCCTCCCGGATGACGCCCCGGCACTTCCGGATGCTCGCGTACGTTGCCCTGCTCGGGTCGGTGTTCCTGCTGGTGCTGACCTACATCCCCGGCCTCGGCGTCGGCGTGAACGGCAACACGAACTGGCTGAACCTCGGCGGTCCGCTGCAGATCCAGCCGAGCGAGTTCGCCAAGCTGGCGCTGGTGATGTGGTGCGCGGACCTGTACGCCCGCAAGGAGAAGCTGCTCACCCAGTGGAAGCACCTGCTGGTTCCGATGGTGCCGGTCTGCGGCCTGGTGATCGCCCTGGTCGTCGGCCAGCACGACCTCGGTACGGCGCTGGTGCTGATGGCCGTCATGCTCGGCCTGATCTGGATCGTCGGCGCGCCGACCCGGCTGTTCGTCGCGACCATCGTGGTCGTCGGCGCGATCGCGTCGTACTTCGTCACCACGGCCCAGCACCGGATGGACCGGCTGATGAACTTCACCAACCCGCTGTCGGACCCGTCCGGCGTCGGCTGGCAGGCGTACCACTCGTTCTACGCGCTGTCGACCGGTGGCTGGTGGGGCGTCGGGATCGGCAACAGCCGGCAGAAGTGGGGCAACCTGCCGGAGGCGCACACCGACTTCATCTTCTCCGTGATCGGTGAGGAGCTCGGCCTGGTCGGGTCGCTCACCGTGCTCGCCCTGTTCCTCGTCCTGGCCTACGCCGGGGTGCGGATCGCGACCCGGAACACCGAGCCGTTCGTCCGCTACGCGGCGGCCGGAATCACCATCTGGATCATGGCCCAGACCCTGGTCAACCTGGGCGCCGTGATCGGACTGCTACCCATCGTGGGGATTCCGCTCCCGCTTTTGTCGTACGGTGGTTCCGCACTGCTGCCGACCCTGATCGCGGTCGGCATGCTGCTGGCCTTCGCGAAGGCCGAACCCGGCGCCCAGGCCGCCCTGAAGGAGACCAGGCGGCCGAGGTTCGGGTGGCTGCCGTCGCGACGTCCGTCCTGACTCGAGAGAACACGCGGGAGCGTTGAAAGCTGTGCCCAGCATCGTCCTGGCCGGTGGCGGAACCGCCGGCCACACCTCACCCCTGATCGCCACCGCCGACGCGCTGCGCCGGATCGACCCGACCGTAGAGATCCTGGCCCTCGGCACCGAGCGCGGCCTGGAGACCCGGGTGGTCCCGGAGGCGGGCTACCGGCTGGAGCTGATCCCGCCGGTGCCGCTGCCGCGGAAGCCGACGCCCGCGCTGCTCGCCGTACCAGGCAAGATGCTCGCCTCGGTGGGCGCGGCCCGCCGGGCCCTGGACGAGGCGAAGGCCGACGTGCTGGTCGGCTTCGGCGGGTACGTCTCCACCCCCGCGTACGTCGCCGCCTGGCGCCGGAAGACCCCGATCGTCGTGCACGAGGGCAACGCGGTGCCGGGTATCGCGAACAAGTTCGCCGCCCGCTACTGCACGCAGCACGTCAAGACCTCGTTCCCGGGCACCGACCTGCCGCACGCCGAGTACGTCGGCCTGCCGATCCGGCGGGCGATCTCGACGCTGGACCGGGCCGCGCTGCGGGCCGAGGCACGCCAGTTTTTCGGTCTGGACCCGAACGCGCCGACGCTCCTGGTGACAGGTGGCTCGCAGGGTGCTCAGCGGCTGAACGAGGCGGTCGCGGGGTCGGCCGCCGACCTGCAGGCCGCCGGGATCCAGGTCCTGCACGTGATCGGCCCGAAGAACACCCTCGAGGCTCCGCAGACCGGGCCGCTGCCGTACGTCGTGCTGACCTACGTCGACCGGATGGATCTCGCCTACGCGGCGGCCGACCTCGTCGTCTGCCGATCCGGTGCGAACACGGTCACCGAGGTCTCGGGAGTCGGACTGCCCGCGATCTACGTTCCGCTGCCGCACGGTAACGGTGAGCAAGCGCTCAACGCGAAGCCCGTGATCGACGCGGGCGGCGGGCTGCTCGTCGACAACGCGGCGGTGACTCCGGACTGGATTCGCGCCAACGTCCCGCAACTTCTGCACGACTCGGCGCGTCTGACAGCCATGTCCACAGCAGCGAAGGGTCTGATCCGCACGGACGCCGACGGGCGATTGGCGCGGATGATCCTGGATGTGGTGGGGTCTGCTTCGTGATCGTCGAAGTATCGAATTTTGGTCCTGATGCCGTCATTCCCCCGGCGGAGAAGCTAGGCAGAGTCCATTTCGTAGGCATCGGCGGCGCCGGCATGTCCGGGATCGCCCGGATCATGGCGTCCCGCGGCATCGAGGTGTCCGGCTCCGACGCCAAGGATGGGAAGGTGCTGGCCGCGCTGCGCGCGCTCGGCGCCACCTGCTGGGTCGGCCACGCCGCCGAGCACGTCGCGGACGCCGACACCGTGGTGGTGTCCACCGCGATCCGCGAGAACAACCCCGAGGTGGTCGCCGCCCGGGCCGCCGGGATCCCGATCCTGCCGCGGGCCGCCGCGCTCGCCTCGGTGATGGTCGGCCGCCGCACGCTGGCGGTCGCCGGGACGCACGGCAAGACGACCACCACGTCGATGCTGACCGTTGCGCTGCAGCACTGCGCGGCGGACCCGTCGTACGCGATCGGTGGCAACCTGAACGAGTCCGGGTCGAACGCGCACGACGGCACCGGCGACCTGTTCGTGGCCGAGGCGGACGAGTCGGACAAGTCGTTCCTGACCTACCGGCCCGAGGTGTCGATCGTCACGTCGGTCGAGCCCGACCACCTGGACAACTACGGCGACGAGGCCAGCTACCGGCTCGCCTTCGAGCAGTTCTGCGACCGGGTGATCCCGGGCGGGTTCATGGTGATCTGCTACGACGACGCCGGCGCCCGCCGGCTGGCGGAGTTCGCCCGCGAGCGCGGCATCGACGTCCGCACGTACGGCGAGGCCGGCGACGCCGACATGCGGGTGACCGAGATCACCGCGACCGGGGCGACGCAGTCGTTCGTGCCGGTGTACCGCGGTCGCAAGCTGCCGGTCGTCCAGTTGCAGCAGGCGGGCAAGCACAACGCGCTGAACGCGTCGGCCGCGCTGACGGTCGGGCTCGGGCTCGGGTTCTCGGCCGCCGACCTGGCCGAGGGGCTGGCGTCGTTCACCGGGACCGGCCGGCGGTTCGAGTTCAAGGGGCTCGAGGACGGGGTGCGGGTGTTCGACTCCTACGCGCACCACCCGACCGAGCTGGCCGTCGACCTGACCGCGGCCCGGCAGGTGGCGGGGGAGGGGCGCGTGGTCGCCTGCTTCCAGCCGCACCTGTTCAGCCGGACCAGAATCTTCGCCACCCAGTTCTCCGAGGCGCTCGCGCTGGCCGACGAGGTCGTCGTGATGGACGTGTTCGCGGCCCGCGAGGACCCCGAGCCCGGTGTCACCGGGGCCCTGATCGCGAACCACGTGCCGCTGAAGCCGGACCAGGTCCGGTTCGAGCCGTCGTGGTCCGCCGTACCGCAGGTGGTCACCGACCTGGCCGAGCCGGGCGACCTGGTGGTCACCCTGGGCGCAGGTGACGTGACGCTGATCGGCCCGGAGGTCGTCGGTCTGCTGGCCGAACGGGCAGCCGCCCGCGAGTCTGCCGCCGAAGCCCTTGCTCCTGTGGTGGAGTAAAAGGGTGGGGTCGACTGAATGAGCCAGAGCGCTGATCTGGCTCGGGCACAACAGCGGTTCGCGCGCCGGCAGCGTCTGGTGCGGTGGCGAAGCTGGCTGCCGTGGGCGATCGGCGGCGCCGCGCTGGTGCTCGGCGGGCTGGTCGTCTGGCTGTTCTACTTCTCCACCGCGCTCGCGGTCGACGGCGTCCGGGTGAGCGGGGCCGACACGGTGCCGGTGGCAACGATCGAGAACGTGGCCGAGGCGCCGGTGGGCACCCCGCTGGCGAAGGTCGACCTGAGTGCGATCGCGTCCCGGGTCCGGACCATCCCGGCGGTGGCCGACGCGCAGGTGACCAGGGCCTGGCCGAACAAGGTCGTGATCGTGGTCACCGAACGAGTGCCGGTGGTGGTCGTCACCGACGGCTCGCGGTACGAGCTGGTGGACGCGACCGGGACGGCGTTCAGGACGGTGCCGGACCGGCCGGCCGGTCTGCCGGAGGCGAAGATCACCGGCGCCCGGCGGGACGTGACGATCCGTTCGGTGGTGACGGTCTCGGCCGCGCTGCCGTCCACACTGCGGGCACAGGTGCGGTCGATCTCGGCAGCGTCGCCGGACTCGATCACCCTGAACCTGGGGTCCGGCGTGAAGGTCGTTTGGGGCAGTTCCGATGACAGCGCGCGCAAGGCCGAGGTACTCAGCGTGCTGATGAAGCGCAAGGCGACCGTGTACGACGTGTCGGCGCCCGATCTCCCTGTCACCAAAGGGGAAAAGCGGTGACGAGTCACATCACGGCAGAGTGCGGCGAGGCGCGTGGACTTTGGCCGGAAGCGTCCCGTACCGTGCGTCGTAATCTAAAGTTGACATAAGTCTAAGCATCCACTTGAGGTTCAGTCTTTTCGCTGGACAACGGGAAACGAACGAGGCGAGAGGCGCGGACGTGGCGGCACCGCAGAACTACCTGGCACTCATCAAGGTCGTCGGCATCGGCGGAGGCGGCGTGAACGCCGTCAACCGGATGATCGAGCACGGTCTGAAGGGCGTTGAGTTCATCGCCATCAACACCGACGCGCAGGCGCTGTTGATGAGCGACGCGGACGTCAAGCTCGACATCGGCCGCGAGGAGACCCGCGGCCTGGGTGCCGGGGCCAACCCGGCGATCGGGCAGAAGGCCGCCGAGGACCACGCGGAGGAGATCGAGGAGGCGCTGAAGGGCGCCGACATGGTCTTCGTCACGGCCGGCGAGGGCGGCGGCACCGGCACCGGCGGCGCGCCGGTGGTGGCCCGGATCGCCCGATCGCTCGGCGCGCTGACCATCGGTGTGGTGACCCGGCCGTTCTCGTTCGAGGGCAAGCGCCGCGCTACCCAGGCCGAGGACGGCATCAGCACCCTCCGCGAGGAGGTGGACACGCTGATCGTCATCCCGAACGACCGGCTGCTGACCATCTCCGACCGCGCGGTGTCGGTGCTGGACGCGTTCAAGCAGGCCGACCAGGTGCTGCTGCAGGGCGTCTCCGGCATCACCGACCTGATCACCACGCCCGGCCTGATCAACGTCGACTTCGCCGACGTCAAGGCGGTCATGTCGAACGCCGGCTCGGCGCTGATGGGGATCGGCTCGTCCCGCGGCGAGGACCGGGCGGTCGCGGCCGCCGAGGCGGCCATCTCGTCGCCGTTGCTCGAGGCAAGTATCGAGGGCGCGCACGGGGTGCTGCTGTCGATCGCCGGCGGCTCCGACCTGGGCCTGTTCGAGATCAACGAGGCGGCCCAGCTGGTGTCGGAGTCGGCGCACTCGGACGCCAACATCATCTTCGGCGCGGTCATCGACGACGCCCTCGGCGACGAGGTGCGGGTCACGGTGATCGCGGCCGGCTTCGACGGCGGGATGCCGAAGCGGCGCGAGCAGGCGATGAACTCGGCCCGCCCGCAGGCCTCGCGTCCGGCGGCCGGATCGGAGAGCCAGCCGGGGTACTCCGCCCAGATGCAGTCGGGTAACCCGGCGTCCACGCCGCCTGCCGCGACGCCGCCACCTGCGACACCGCCGTCCACGCCGCCGTCCACCGGGGCCCCAGCGGCGACTCCGGGTGCTTCGCCGCAGCCGGCTTCGGCGCCATCCGCGAACGGGCAGGCCCCGAGCAACCAGCCGGTGAACCCACCGACGCCGACCGACGACACCGTCCCGGTGCCGGCGCCGACCGAGGGCCGTCCAGGCGCGGGTACGACGCACTCGGCACGCCCGCAGGCCGGTGAGCCGGTCCGTCCGGTGTCGCCGACCGCGCAGCCCACGCCGCACACCCCTGCGTCGCCGACCACCCAGCACTCCTGGCCCGTCAACGGCCCGAGCAACGCGACGCCGTCGCCGTCGCAGCCCACCCCGACCCGCCCACCCCGCAAGCCCGACCCCGAGGAAGACCTCGACATCCCCGACTTCCTCAAGTAACCCGCACCTTGAGAAGCCCCCGACCGTTTTCGGACGCGCCAGATGGTTGGTGGGTTCTCAACGTCGGGCGGATAGGGTTTGGGGGTGTTCGGGTATGACGAGGTTCGGCAGGGGGTTCGCTTCGCGTTCACCGATCGGTTCGGCGGGGCGAGCAGAGCGCCGTACGGCGAGCTGAACCTCGGCGGATCGGGTGAGGACGCGGGGCTGATCGCGGAGAACTTCCGGCGGGTCGCGGACGTGTTCGGCGTCCGGCCCGAAGGGGTGGTCCGGGTCAGCCAGGTCCACGGCCGCGACGTGCACGTCGTCCGCCCCGGTGACGAGCTGCCGCCGGCGCCGACGCCGAGAGCGGATGCGCTCGTCACGACCAGGACGGACGTGGTGCTGGCCGTCCGGGCCGCCGACTGCCTTCCGGTGCTGCTGGCCGGTGACGGTGTTGTCGGAGCGGCCCACTCCGGACGCAAGGGCATGTACGTCGGCGTCGTACCGGCGACCGTGGACGCGATGCGGGACCTCGGTGCGTCGCGGATCACCGCCGTACTCGGGCCGTATGCGTGCGGCAACTGCTACGAGGTGCCCGACGAGATGCGGGCCGAGGTGGCCGAGCGGGTGCCGGCGTCGTACTCGGAGACGAGCTGGGGGACGCCGGCGATCGATGTCGCCGCCGGGGTCAAGGCGCAGCTGGCCGAGCTCGGGGTCGAGGTGGTCGACGCGACCGCGTGCACGATCGAGTCGGAGAGCCTGTATTCGTACCGCCGCGAGGGACCGGTCAGCGGCCGCCTGGCCGGCCTGGTCAAGCTGGGCGCGTGATGGCGGCGCGGGAGGAGGAGCTGCGGGACAACCTGCGGCTCGCCCGGGAACGGATCGAGAAGGCCTGTGAGGCGGCCGGGAGGTCTCCGGACGAGGTCACCCTTGTCGCGATCACCAAAACCTTCCCAGTCAGCGACGTACGGGCGCTGACGGCCCTTGGGGTGCGGGACGTGGGGGAGAACCGCGAGCAGGAGCTCAAGGCGAAGGCTCCGGACTGCCCGGACGCCACCTGGCACTTCGTCGGGCAGTTGCAGTCGAAGAAGGTCCGTTCGGTGGTGCGGTACGCGTCGGTGGTGCACTCGGTGGACCGCGCGTCGCTGGTGACCGCGCTGTCCAAGGCTGCGGTCGCCGAGGAACGGACTGTTCGCTGCCTGTTGCAGGTGAGCCTGGCGTCGTACGGATCGGCCGATGCCGCGACCGGCGCTGCCCGCGGGGGCGTCGAGCCTTCCGCCGTACCGGAGCTGGCTGCCGAGGTCGCCGCGGCGGACGGGCTGGAGCTGGGTGGCGTGATGGCGGTCGCGCCGCTCGGGTCGGACCCCGACAAGGCGTTCGCGGGACTGCATGAAGTAGCCTCCCGGTTACGCTCCGATCATCCCGGGGCCGGCTGGATCTCGGCCGGGATGACCGGCGACCTGGACGCCGCGATCAGGCAGGGAGCGACACACGTGCGCCTCGGGCGCGCCTTACTCGGAACGCGTACTCCGCCGGGTTAGTGTCGACATCGAGCAGGTTTCCTTCCTGCTCACCGTTGTCGTCGAGACCGGATCGAGGGGCTGGAGGGCCATGAGCGGCGCGCTGCGCAAGATGGGTGTCTACCTCGGCTTGGTCGAGGACGGGGAGCGCTACAACGCGCGGTACGACGACGAGTACGACGACTACGACGAGTACGACGAAGCCGTCGACGGGGAGTCCCACGAGCCCGAGCCGGTGCCCGCCGGCCGGGAGGTCCGCGAGTCCCGTGACTCCCGCACTGAGTCGCACAACCACTCAGGCCGCGAGGAGCAGGGCGCGACGGTCAGCAAGTTTCCAGATCGACGTGGTGTCGCACCGTCCCCGGAGGTAACCGAGTTGGCCCGCATCACCACCGTGCACCCGCGCAGCTACAACGAGGCGCGGGTCATCGGTGAGCACTTCCGCGACGGCACGCCCGTCATCATGAACCTGACCGAGATGGACCACGCGGACGCCAAGCGGCTGGTCGACTTCGCCGCCGGGCTGATCTTCTGCTGCCGCGGCTCGATCGAGCGGATCACCACCAAGGTGTTCCTGGTCTGCCCACCGAACGTGACGGTCGCCGCAGAGGAGAAGGAGAAGATCGCCGCGGACGGGTTCTACAACCAGAGCTGACGCGTTCGCTTCGGTCATCTTCTACACTCATTGACGACATGGTTGCTCTAGTGATCGTTCTGCAGATTCTCTCCGTCGTGCTGCTCGTCTTCTTCCTGACGCTGGTGGCGCGGTTCGTGCTGAGTCTCATCGTCATGTTCGCGCCGCAGTGGCACCCCAAGGGCCCGCTGCTGCTCTTCTTCGAGTTGATCTACTCGATCACCGATCCGTTCCTGCGCCCGCTGCGGCGGATTCTGCCCCCGATCGGGGCCGGCGGGATCCGGATCGACCTGTCCATGCTGATGCTGTTCGTCATCGTCTCGCTGGCGATGTCGATCAACTCGACCGCGCTGCGCTCACTGTGAGGGTGAGGCGGCCGGGAGCTGGGTAGGTAGAGTCTCGAAAACGGGGAACCTAGGCCGTTATCGCCGCCCGGATTCCGTTAGAACACAACGAAGCGATAACGTGATCTACTGAGTCGCCGGGGCGAAGGCCACGGGGACTCCGCCAAGACACAGACAAACGAGGTGAAAGATGCCGCTGACGCCGGATGACGTCCGCTCGAAGCAGTTCACGCCCGTCCGACTACGGGAGGGCTACGACGTCACTGAGGTCGACTCCTTCCTCGACGAGGTCGAAGCCGAGCTCGAGCGACTTCTCGCCGAGAACGAGGAGCTGCGGGCCAAGCTCGCGGCGGCTCAGCGCGCGGGTGCGGGGCAGGACCGGCCGGTCGACCAGACCGCCGCGCTGCCGCCCGTCGTGCAGCAGCCCAAGCCCCCGGTCGTGGTCGAGAAGCCGGAGGAGAAGCCACCCGTCGTCGCGCCTGTAGCGGCCGCGGGGGCTGCTGCCGCGGCAGGGACCGTCGGTGACGCCTCCAGCTCCGCGGTGCGGCTGCTGGAGATGGCCACCAAGCACTCCGACGACCTCGTCCAGGAGGCGAAGGACACCGCCGACAAGATCATCGGCGAGGCCCGCGCCAAGGCCGAGCGGCTGGAGAACGAGGCGCGCGGCAAGGCCGACCGGATGACCGGCGAGGCCCGCGCCCGCGCCGAGAAGCTGGACGGCGAGATCGCTGAGCGCCGGGCCCAGATGCTCGGCACGCTGGAGAAGCAGAAGGGTCAGCTCGAGCGCACGATCGACGACCTGCACGCCTACGAGCGCGAGTACCGCAGCCGGCTGAAGACCTACTTCACCGAGCAGCTCAAGGCTCTGGGCAACGGAGACGACACGCTGAGCCCGCGCAACGGCTTCCGCCCGGAGGCCCGCGCCCAGGCGCACGGTCACGGCGTCTAAAACCTCTGAGCTCTGTAGTTTCTGACAGGGGCGGTGCTTTCCGGCGGCACCGCCTCTTCGTCATGTCTGGACACCTTTGACACAGGGTCCCATGACGGTGACACCGAGTCAGGGCCAGACCAGAGGCTCCTTCCGGCCACTCAGCGTCTTCACATCGCCGATCGACCTGCTGGGCGCCGCCCCGGCCTTGCGGGCCTGGGCGGCGCGGCTACCTCGTCAGGCCTTCGTCAGCCAGTAGGTGAGCTGCAGGTCCTCTTCGGTGCCGGTGGCAACGTCGGCGGACTCCGACGGGGCCGCCTGGCTGAGCTCGACGGCGAGCACCTCGCGGGCGATCTCGTCGGCGTGCTTGCCGAGGGCATCGGTGAGGTCGGCGTCGGTCGAGGTGAGCCAGACCTTGATCCGGTCCGACACCTCGAGGCCGGCGTTCTTCCGGGCCTCCTGCAACGTCCGGACCACCTCGCGGGCCAGACCAGCCTGCCGGAGCTCCGGGGTGACCTCGAGGTCGAGGGCAACGGTCTCGCCCTGCTCGTTCACCACCGACCAGCCCTCCCGCGGCCGCTCCGACAGCAGCACCTCGGCCTCGCCGACCTGGACGTCCGCGCCGTCGACGACGACCGTCGCCGTACCGGACTCCTTGAGGGCGGCGGCCAGGGCGGCGGCGTCGGCGGCGGCGATCGCGGCCGCGACCACCGGCGTCTGCTTGGCGAACCGCTTGCCGAGCTCGCGGAAATTGCCCTTGGCAGAGAACTCGACCAGGTCCGCGCCGGCCGAGGACAGCGGCTCGACAGAGCCGACGTTCAGCTCGTCGGCGATCTCCTGCAGCAGCTCGGCGGACAGGTCCGCGATCGCGGCCGACCCGACCAGGGCACGGGACAGCGGCTGCCGCGTCCGCACTTTGGCCTCGGCCCGCGCCGACCGGCCGAGCTCGACGACTCGGCGCGCCATCGACACGTGCTGCGCGAGTACGTCGTCGATGCGCGTCTCGTCGTACGTCGGGAACGCCGCCAGGTGCACCGACTCCGGCAGGCCGGGCGTGACCGGGCGGAACACGTCCTGCCAGACCCGCTCGGTGACGAACGGCGTCAGCGGCGCCATCACCCGGGTGAGGACGTCGAGCGTCTCGTGCAGCGTGGCGAGTGCGCCGGCGTCACCGGCCCAGAAGCGGCGGCGCGAACGCCGGACGTACCAGTTGGAGAGCACGTCGACGAACGAGTTGACCAGCAGACCGAGCCGCTGGGTGTCGTAGCCTTCGTACGCCTGGTCGGTGTCGCGGACCAGCCGGTGCGTCTCGCTGACCAGCCACCGGTCCAGCACCGAGCGCTCGGCGACCGGCGGCGCGTCGGCCGGCGACCAGTCGGCCAGCCGCGCGTACAGGGAGTGGAACGCGACCGTGTTCCAGTAGGTGAGCAGCACCTTCCGGACGATCTCGTTCAGCACGTTCGGCCCGATGCCGCGCGCCTTCCACGGCGACCCGGACGCGGCCATGAACCAGCGCACCGCGTCCGCGCTGTGGTCGTCCATCAGCGGGATCGGCTCCAGGATGTTGCCCAGGTGCTTGGACATCTTCCGGCCGTCCTCGGCCATGATGTGCCCGAGGCAGACGACGTCGCGGTACGACGACTCGTCGAACACCAGCGTGCCGACCGCCATCAGCGTGTAGAACCACCCGCGGGTCTGGTCGATCGCCTCGCAGATGTAGTCGGCCGGGTAGGCCACCTCGAACTTCTCCCGCGATCCCTCGACCCACGGGTAACCCCACTGGGCGAACGGCATCGCGCCGGAGTCGTACCAGGCGTCGATCACCTCGGCGACCCGCCGGGACTCCGCACCACAGGTCGGGCAGGCGAAGGTGATGTCGTCGACGTACGGCCGGTGCGGGTCGGTGGCGCTCACGTCGCGGCCGGCCAGCTCACCGAGCTCGGCCAGCGAGCCGACGCACACCTGGTGGTCGTCCTCGCAGCGCCAGATCGGCAGCGGTGTGCCCCAGTAGCGGGAGCGCGAGATCGCCCAGTCGATGTTGTTGCGCAGCCAGTCGCCGTACCGGCCCCACTTGACCGACTCCGGGTACCAGTTGGTCTTCTCGTTCTCCCGGAGCAGCGCGTCCTTCACCTGCGTGGTGCGGATGTACCAGGACGGCAGCGCGTAGTACATGACCGGGGTGTGGCAGCGCCAGCAGTGCGGGTAGGGGTGCTCGTACGGCACGTGCCGGAACAGCGCACCGCGCTCCTGCAGGTCCTTCACCAGCGCCTCGTCGGCCTTCTTGAAGAACTGCCCACCGACCAGCGGCACGTCGGCGGCGAAGTGGCCGTCCGACTCGACCGGGTTCACCACAGGCAGCCCGTACGCACGGCAGACCGCGAGGTCGTCGGCGCCGAACGCGGGGGACTGGTGGACCAGACCGGTGCCGTCCTCGGTGGTGACGTACTCGGCGAGTACGACGTAGTGCGCCGGCTCGGGGAACTCCACCAGCTCGAACGGGCGCTGGTACGTCCACCGCTCCATCTCGCGGCCGCCGTACTGACCTGTCACCGTCCAGCCCTCGCCGAGCGTGCTGAGCAGCGGCTCCGCGACGACGAGCGACTCGGTGCCGTCGGTGGCGACGACGTACTGCACGTCGGGATGCACTGCGACTGCAGTGTTTGAAACGAGTGTCCACGGGGTCGTCGTCCACACCAGCAGCGACGCCTGACCGGCCAGTGGGCCGGAGGTCAGCGGGAAGCGCACGTACACCGACGGGTCGATGACGGTCTCGTAGCCCTGGGCGAGCTCGTGGTCGGACAGCCCGGTGCCACAGCGGGGGCAGTACGGCGTGATGCGGTAGTCCTCGACGAGCAGGCCCTTGTCGTGGATCTGCTTGAGCGACCACCAGACGGACTGCACGTATTCCGGATCCATCGTCCGGTACGGGTGCTCCAGGTCGACCCAGTAGCCCATCCGGACGGTCAGCTCGTTGAACGCGTCGACGTGCCGCAGCACCGACTCACGGCACTTCGCGTTGAACTCGGCGATGCCGTACGCCTCGATGTCGTTCTTGCCGTTGAAGCCGAGCTCCTTCTCGACCGCGACCTCGACCGGCAGGCCGTGGCAGTCCCACCCGGCCTTGCGCTCGACCGAGTAGCCCTTCATCGTCCGGTAGCGCGGGAAGACGTCCTTGAAGACGCGCGCCTCGATGTGGTGGGTGCCGGGCATCCCGTTCGCGGTCGGCGGGCCCTCGAAGAAGGTCCACGGCTTGCCGCCGGCCGACTGCTCGAGGCTCTTGGCGAAGGTGTCGTGCTCGTCCCAGTGCGCGAGCATCTCCCGCTCGAGCGCGGGGAAGTCCACCTGGGCCGGGACCTGGCGCCACGGAGTTGTTGCCATCTCTTCGTCGTCCTTCGTCGAGCCTGCTGCATGCTGGACGAGGGACGAAGCTCCGGCCGGGTCGCCGGGGGCCGCGCGGTACCACCCTCCTTGGTGACTCGCGGGGAGTCACCCACTTCCTTTCTGCGTCGCTGCCGGTTCTAATAAGTCGCTACGGACCGTTCTTCCGGCGGCTCCGGGGTGATGGCCCCATCACTGCCTTGCGGATCGCGGTTGTCAGTGTACGACTTCGTACCAGGCAACTACGAATCGTTAATCAGTGGTCAGGCAGGAATTCAGCCGTGAGAATTCTGCTGCGGGCCGTGGTACAGGGGGAGGGGGCTCAGGGCCGGGCTCGAACATCTGCTCGGCTATTAGGTAACGGGATGCCGAAACCTGACCGGGGCGGTGGGGCGGGGCAGCATGAAACGAGCCTGTGACGCGCGGAACATCGAGCGGGCTTGAAGAACCGACTACCGTATGTCCACGGTCTGCGCGTCGGACTGGCACGTGATGTGCACGTGGCCTAGTGTCTTGCGACCAGTCCGCTTCAGTCTCCGACGAAGGCAGGGGGTAGCTGACATGGCTACATCGGCTCCCAAGAAGTCCGCCCCCCAACGTTCTGCTGCGGCCAAGAAGAGTGCCGCGAAAGCTGCCGAGCCGGTCAAGAAGACGACGGCCCGGAAAGCACCGGTCAAGAAGGCGCCGGCAAAGAAGGCGCCGGTGAAGAAGAAGACTTCCGCGACCAAGCAGGCGGCCAAGAAGACGGCCACCGGCAAGACCGCGGCCAAACGCACAGCGGCGAAGACCCCTGCCAAGCAAGCTCCGACGAAGAGGGTGGCCATGAAGACGAACGAGAACAGGACCCCGGCGACGGCGCCGGCGAAGTCCGCTGCACACAAGGCAGAGACCCTCACGGTGAAGTCCGGCGAGACCCCGTGGACGGCGGCCGAGCTGGCCGAGCTGCGCGGCGAGCTGGAGGCCGACGTGGTGCACCTGCGGCAGGAGATCCGCGACGCCGAGCAGGAGATCGTCGGGCTGCTCCGCGACGGCGGTGACGGCGCCGGCAACGACCAGGCCGACGTCGGCTCCACCACGCTGGAGCGCGACCACGAGATGTCGCTGGCGAACAACGCCCGGGACATGGTGGACCAGATCGAGCGGGCGCTGGCCCGGATCGACGACGGCACCTACGGCATCTGCGAGAGCTGCGGCAACGCGATCGGCAAGGGTCGGTTGCAGGCGTTCCCGCGTGCGACACTGTGCGTGTCATGCAAAGAACGCGAAGAACGCCGCTGAGCGACCCGGACCCGTCCCACCAGGTGGGGGACGCCGCCGAACCAACGCCAGAACCGGCCGACCACGAGTCGGCCGGTTCTCCGTCGTCTCCGGAGCCTGCGGACACTGGCCCGAAGAAGCCGTCGTGGAAGTTGATGGCGCTGTTCGGGGCGGTCGGGTTCCTGGTGCTGCTCCTGGATCAGCTGACCAAGGCCCTGGCGCTGGAGCACCTGACGCCGGGTGAGCCGGTGGACGTGATCGGCGGGTTCCTGAAGTTCAACCTGATCCGGAACTCCGGCGCCGCGTTCAGCCTCGGGGCCGGGTACACGCCGTACATCAGCGCGATCCAGATCATCGTCGCGCTCGGGGTGGTGTTCCTGTCCCGGCGGCTCGGGTCGGTCGGCTGGGCGGTGGCGTTCGGGTTCCTGTTCGGTGGCGCGCTGGGCAACATCATCGACCGGATCTTCCGGGAGCCGTCGCCGTTCCACGGGCACGTGATCGACTTCCTGCAGACCCCGCACTGGGCGATCTTCAACGTCGCGGACATGGCGGTGACCTCGGCCGCCGCCCTGCTGGTGATCCAGACGCTGCGCGGGATCAAGCTGGACGGCACGAAGGAACTCAAGAAGTGAGCGAGCGCAGCGAGCGAACAATGGGGAGAGCAGCGTTCTCGCTCGCGCCGGAACCGAGCGAAGCGAGGTGAAGGGGTGAGCGGAGACTCCCGGACCGTGATGGTCCCGGACGGGCTGGCCGGTGAGCGCCTGGACGCGGCGCTGTCCCGGCTGTTCGGGGTGTCCCGGACCAAGGCCGCCGAGCTGATCGAGTCCGGTCTGGTCCAGGTCGACGGCGCCCCGGCGGCCAAGTCGGCCCGGGTCGCCGCCGGCGTGCTCCTCGACGTGGAGCTGCCACCGCCGCCCGCCGAGGTCACCGTCGTACCGGAGACCGTCGAGAACCTGCGGATCGTGTACGACGACGACGAGATCATCGTGGTCGACAAGCCGGTCGGCGTCGCCGCGCACCCGTCCCCGGGGTGGACCGGGCCGACCGTCATCGGCCACCTGGCCGGGGCCGGGTTCAGCATCTCGACCAGCGGCGCCGCCGAGCGCAAGGGCATCGTGCACCGCCTCGATGTCGGCACCTCGGGCCTGATGGTCGTCGCCAAGACCGAGTACTCCTACACCGTGCTCAAGCGCGCGTTCAAGGAGCGCACGGTCAAGAAGATCTACCACGCGCTGGTCCAGGGTCACCCCGACCCGTTCACCGGCACCGTGGACGCGCCGATCGACCGGCACCCGCACCACGACTACAAGTTCGGCGTCGTGGCCGGCGGCAAGCCGAGCGTGACGCACTACGAGACGCTCGAGGCGTTCCGGTACGCGACGCTGCTCGAGATCACCCTCGAGACCGGCCGGACCCACCAGATCCGCGTCCACATGGCCGCGATCGGTCACCCCTGCTGCGGCGACCTCACGTACGGCGCCGACCCGGTGCTCGCGGAGCGCCTCCAGCTCACCCGGCAGTGGCTGCACGCGATGCGGCTCGGCTTCACCCACCCGGGCACGGGGGAGTACGTCGAGTTCACCTCGGAGTACCCGGACGACCTCGACCACGCCCTCGACCTGCTGGTCGACAGCCAGTGAAGCTGTACCTGTCGTCGTTCCGGCTCGGCGACCACCCGGAGCGCCTGGTCGCACTCCTGCCGCCGTCCGCCCGGGTCGCCGTCATCTGCAACTCGATCGACACCGAGGATCCCGCCGTACGCCGGGAGAAGGTCGCCGACGAGATCCGCTGGCTGACCGAGCTCGGCCTCCGGCCCGAGGAGCTGGACCTGCGGGAGCCCGGTGAGCTGCGGGCCCGCCTGACGTCGTACGACGGGCTGTGGGTCCGTGGCGGCAACGTCTTCGTGCTGCGGGCGGCCCTCGCGAAGAGCGGCGCCGACGAGATCTTGCCGGAGCTGATCCGCGACGAGCGGTTCGTGTACGCCGGTTACAGCGCCGGGATCTGCGTCCTCGCGCCGAGCCTGCGCGGCCTCGAGCTCTGCGACCCGACCGACGCGGTCGACGGCGACATCATCTGGGACGGCCTCGGCGTGCTCGACCACGCCTTCGTCCCCCACCTCAACTCACCCGGCCACCCCGAGACAGAACTCGTCGAGAAGGTAGCGGCCCGCTACGACCGCACCGCCGTCCCCTACCTGCCCATGCGCGACGGCCAAGCCCTGATCATCAACGGCCCCCACCGCGAGCTCATCTAAAGCTGCTCGACCAGCCGGGCCACGGTCGCGACTACCTGTGGCCCATGGACCAGGACGGCGTCGTTGTGGTCGGCGCCTGGGATCTCCACCGCCTCCTTCAGCGTCGGCGCCGCCTCCGCCACGGTCCGGCTCTGCTCAGGTGGGACGATCGAGTCTGCGCTGCCGTAAACGACGGCGGTTGGTGCCTTCACCGCGGTCAGGTGGTCGACTAGTGGGAACTTGTCTCGGAGGAGCAAGGTGACCGGGAGGAACGGGTAGTGGTGGCGCCCGACGGCTGCGAGGTCGGTGAAGGGGGAGCGCAGGACGAGGGCGGCGGGTGGGCGCTCGACGGCTAGCTCGGTGACGACTGCGGCACCGAGGCTTTCGCCGAAGTACACCGTCCGGGCAGCTGGTACGCCGTACTCGACCAGGTACTCCTGGGCCGCACGGACATCCAGCGCCAGCCCGCGCTCGCTTGGGCTGCCCGGGTTGCCGCCGTAGCCGCGGTAGTCGAACAGGAGCACCGTCAGCCCCTCGCCGGCCAGCGCCTGCGCCAGCGGAAGCCGACCGGCCCGGTTCCCACCGTTGCCATGGGCGACCAGTACGGCGACCCCACGATCGGCCCCAAGTGGCGGCACCAGCCATGCACCCAACCGCAGTCCGTCGCTCGTCTCGAGGACGATGTCCTTCGCACCCACACTCGTAGGCGTGGTCGTGTCAGGCAGATAGATCAGCTGTCGCTGGTAGCCCCAGAGCACGGCAACCAACAGAAGCACCACCGACCCCAGCACGAGCGCCATGCGCACCATATAGATCAGTGTGCGCGCCGAGCCGGTCTCAAGAGCAAAGATCCGTCCTACGCTGAGCCAATGGCGGAGGGTCGGTTGCCGGCTGAGTTGACGAGTTTCGTGGGGCGGCGTCGGGAGCTGGCGGACACGAGGCGGTTGCTGGCCAGGAGCCGCCTGCTGACGCTGACGGGTGCCGGGGGAGTCGGCAAGACCCGCCTGGCCGTGCGGATGGCAGCAGAGGTACGGCGTACGTTCCCCGACGGAGTCTGGTTCGTCGAGCTGGCCGCCCTGCACGACCCCGCACTCCTCAGCCTCACCCTGACGGGTGCGCTGGAGCTGAGTCAGGTCTCGGCGGACCCGACCGCTGACCTGGCCGAGTACCTCGAGGACAAGCACCTGCTGCTCGTCCTCGACAACTGCGAGCAGGTCGCCGAGGCCTGCGCCGTGCTGGTGAGCAAGCTGCTCGCCGCCGCACCGCAGCTGCGGATCCTGGCGACCAGCCGCCACGTGCTGGGGGTGGAAGGCGAGCAGGTCCTGTCCGTGCCTCCGTTGTCAACGCCACCGGCCGAGGCGCCGACTGCCGACGCGGATCAGTACGAGTCGTTGGTTCTCTTCGCCGACCGGGTCCGGGCCGTGCTGCCCGACTTCGAGATCGACGACCGCAACCGCGCCCAGGTGATCGAGGTGTGCCGGCAGCTGGACGGCGTACCGCTGGCCCTCGAGCTCGCGGCCGTCTGGATGCGGACGCTGTCGCTGGCGCAGATCCTCGACCGGCTCGAGGACCGGTTCCGGCTGCTCGCCGGCGGTCGCCCGGCCGGACCACCCCGTCAGCAGGCGCTCGAGGCAGCGGTGACCTGGAGCTACGACCTGTGCTCGCCGGCCGAGCGGTTGCTGTGGCAGCGGCTGTCGGTGTTCTCCGGCGGCTTCGACCTCGACGGCGCCGAACAGGTCTGCTCCGGCGACGGCATCGCTCGCGAGGAGGTGCTCGAACTGGTCGCCGGGCTGGTGAACAAGTCGATCATCACCCGCACGATGGCCACCGATCACGCGGTCGCCTGGTACGACATGCTCACCACGATCAGCCAGTACGGCGCAACGCGCCTGGCCAAGGCCGGTCGCACCCGCGAGTTCCGGCTCCGGCACCGAGACCACCTGCGGACACTGGCTGCCGGGTGGGCCGCGGAGAGCTTCGGACCGCAGCAGGCCGACTGGTTTATCCGGATGCGCCGCGAGCGCGACAACCTGCGGGTCGCCCTCCACTTCTGCCTGGCCGAACCGGGGGAAGCGGCGGTCGCGATCGAGATCGCCGCCCCGCTCTGGAACTTCTGGTTCGCCGGCTGCCTGCGCGAGGGCCATCGCTACCTGACCCGGGCGCTCGAGGCCGCGCCGGAGCAGACGCCGCAGCGCGCACTGGGGCTCTGGGCGGGCAGCTACCTGGCCATGTTCCTCGGCGAGTCGGAGCAGATGAGCCGGCTGCTAGCCGAGTGCACGGAGCTCGCCGAGCGGTACGACGACGACCTGCTGCGCGCCCGGATCGCCGAGGTGGCCGGCCACGCGCTGATCTATCAGGGCGACCTGGCCGGCGCGCTCGGCCATCTCGAGCAAGCGCTCGCCGGGTTCCGCGCGACCGGGGACCAGCTCGGCGAGTTCGACGCGCTCATTCTGTTGTCGGCGGCAACGTTCTTCCTCGGCGACCCGCGGGTCGCCGGGTTCAGCCAAGCGGCGTACGAGCTGGCCGAGTCCCAGGGTGCGGACTCGTCGAAGGCCTACGCGCTGTGGAGTGTCGGCGTCGTTCAGTGGCGGGACCAGGGCCGGACCGAGGACGCGACCCGGTCGTTCCGGGAGGCGATCCGGCTGTGGCGGCCGTTGAACGACCGGACCGGGATCGGGTTCTGCGTGCAGGCGCTGTCCTGGTGCGCCGGGACCGGGGCGCCGTCCGTGCAGGCCGCGTTGCTGATGGGCGCGTCCCGGGCGGTCTGGCGGTCCAGTGGCGCTCACGTCGACGAGACGACGCCGTACAGCCAGTTCGACGACCGGGCCGAGGAGCGGATCCGGGCTGTGATCGGGGACGCGGCGTTCGACGCGGCGTTCGCCGTCGGGGCGGCGTACTCGTTCGAGCAGGCGGTCGCGCTCGCGCTGGGGGAGGACACCGGCGGCGACCAGGCGGCCAAGCCGGGCCGGACCGGGCGGCTGACGCGGCGCGAGCACGAGATCGCGGTGCTGGTCGGCGACGGGCTGAGCAACCGGGAGATCGCCGGCCGCCTGGTGATCTCCCAGCGCACCGCCGAGACCCACGTCGAGCACATCCTCAGCAAGCTCGGTTTCTCCTCCCGCACCCAGGTCGCCCGCTGGGTCGCCGAGCACCCCGATCGGTAACGCTTCCACCCGCTCCGGGCGCCGCGTGGTGGGTTTTTGCTGATCTCTACGTAGCGAAATCCGTAGGTGTCCCGATGTCTGCGCCGGCCGGCCCGGGGATCCTGGGTGACAACGTTGTCCCTCCCCTGCGCCACCCGAGGTCCCGATGTCCGAGACAAGTCGCCCGCCGCTGAGTCATGCCGACTGGTGGCGGACTGCCGTCATCTACCAGGTCTACGTGCGGAGCTTCGCCGACTCGAACGGTGACGGCGTCGGCGACCTCGACGGCGTCCGGGCCCGGCTGCCGTACCTGCGCAGCCTGGGCGTCGACGGCCTCTGGCTGAACCCGTTCTACCCCTCACCCCAGCACGACCACGGGTACGACGTCGTCGACTACCGCGATGTGCATCCGGACTACGGGACGCTGGCGTCGTTCGACCGGCTGATCCAGGACGCGCACCGGCTGGACCTGAAGGTGATCGTCGACGTGGTGCCGAACCACTGCTCGATCGAGCACCCGTGGTTCCGCGAGGCACTGGCCGCCGGACCCGGGAGTCCGGAGCGGGCCCGGTTCCACTTCGCCGACGGCGAGGGCGACGAGCCGCCGAACAACTGGCGGTCGATCTTCGGTGGCTCTGCGTGGCAGCGCGTGCCCGACGGGCAGTGGTACCTGCACACGTTCGCGACGGAGCAGCCGGACTTCAACTGGCGGCACCCGGACGTCGAGGCGGCCTTCGAGGACGTACTGCGGTTCTGGCTCGACCGCGGCGTGGACGGGCTCCGGATCGACGTCGCGCACGGCCTGCACAAGGCCGAGGGCCTGCCGGACCACGAGCACGCCGACTGCGACGAGGTGACCGGCGACCCGGTCAACCCGCACGCCTGGAACCAGCCCGAGGTGCACGACGTCTGGCGCAGCTGGCGGGCGATCACGGAGGAGTACTCGCAGGCCACCGGGCGGGAGCGGGTGCTGGTCGGCGAGGTCGGCCTGCTCGACACCGAGCAGCTCGCGCGCTACCAGCGCCCCGACGAGCTGCACCAGACCTTCTTCTTCGAGTTCCTCCGCGCCGAGTGGGACGACCGGTCGCTGTACGACGTGATCGACCGCGGCCTCGAGACGATCGCCGGGTCCGGATCTTCCGTCGCCTGGGTGCTGAACAACCACGACATGCCGCGGTCCGTCACCCGGTATGCCGGCGGTGCACCAGGCGCCGGGCCCGGCGATCTCGAGCTCGGCCGGGCGCGGGCCAGGGCGGCGGCGATGCTGATGCTGGCGTTGCCGGGATCGGCGTACCTCTATCAAGGGGAGGAGCTGGGCCTGCCCGAGGTCACCGACCTGCCGGACCATGTGCTGACCGATCCGATGTTCCACCGGACCGGCGGCGTGCGACGCGGCCGGGACGGTTGTCGGGTACCGCTACCGTGGAGGGCAGAGCACGACTCCTTCGGGTTCTCTCCGGACGGCGGCTCGGGTACGACGTGGCTGCCACAACCGGAGTGGTTCGCCGAGCACGCGGCGGACCTGTTGCTGGGCGACGGCGACTCGATGCTGCACCTGTACCGCGAGGCACTGGCGTTGCGGCACCGGATCCCGGCGCTCACGTCCGGCACTGGCGAACTGCGCTGGCTGCCGGCCGAGCCCGGCGTACTGGCGTTCACCCGAGGTGACGGCTTCGCGTGCGCGGTCAACTGCTCGTCCCGGCCGGTCGTCAACCCGATCGACGGAACCCTGCTGCTCGCCAGCGACCCCGAGGCCGGCGAGAAGCTACCCCCGAACAGTGCCGTCTGGACCCTCCTGCCAGACGGTGCCTGAACCGGCGGACCTGGCGTCCTGAGGACCCCTGCTCGGCGCCAGGTCCGCCGCTCCACCTCGCCGTACCTGACCGGATAGCGGGCGCGTCGGGGACTCCCCGGAGAGCCCATTCGGAAAGTGTCCGAGGCCCCAACTAGGCTGCTGCAGTCACCCTCACTCACGCCCTGGGAGGTCTGCGCAGACATGGCGTCCAGCGACAGTTTCGTGCATCTACACGTGCACACCGAGTACTCCATGCTGGACGGCGCCGCGCGGATCGACGAGTTGTTCAAAACCGCCCAGGAGATGGGCATGCCGGCCATCGCCACCACCGACCACGGCTACGTGTTCGGGGCCTACGAGTTCTGGCGGACGGCGAAGAAGTACGACGTCAAGCCGATCATCGGCGTGGAGGCGTACCTGACGCCGCACACCCACCGCTCGGAGCGCAAGCGGGTCAAGTGGGGCGACGCGAACTCGGGCCGCGACGACGTCTCCGGCAGCGGCGCCTACACGCACATGACGCTGCTGGCGAAGAACACCTCCGGCATGCACAACCTGTTCAAGATGAGCTCGCTGGCCAGCCTCGAGGGCTACTACTTCAAGCCCCGGATGGACCGCGACCTGCTGAATACCTACGGCCAGGGCCTGATCGCGACCACCGGCTGCCCGTCCGGCGAGGTGCAGACCCGGCTCCGGCTCGGGCAGTACAAGGAGGCCGTCGAGGCCGCCGCGGAGTTCCGCGACATCTTCGGCAAGGAGAACTTCTACTGCGAGCTGATGGACCACGGCCTCGGCATCGAGCGGGACATCCAGAAGGACCTGCTGAAGCTGGCCAAGGAGCTCGGCCTGCCGCTGGTCGCCACCAACGACCTGCACTACACCAAGCCCGAGGACGCCACCGCGCACGCCGCGCTGCTCTGCGTCCAGTCCGGCTCGACGCTGTCCGACCCGAACCGCTTCAAGTTCGACGCGAACGAGTTCTACGTGAAGACCGCGGCCGAGATGCGCGAGGTCTGGAAGGAGCTCCCGGAGGCGTGTGACAACACGCTGCTGATCGCCGAGCAGTGCGACGTCAGCTTCACCGAGGGCGAGGGCCGGTTCATGCCGCGCTTCCCCTGCCCGGACGGCCACAACGAGGAGTCCTGGTTCGTCGCCGAGGTCGAGACCGGCCTGCACAAGCGCTACCCCGGCGGCGTGCCGGACCACGTCCGCAAGCAGGCCGAGTACGAGATCGAGGTCATCACCTCGAAGGGGTACGCGGGCTACTTCCTGGTCGTCGCGGACTTCATCAACTGGGCCAAGGAGCACGGCATCCGGGTCGGCCCGGGCCGTGGCTCGGGCGCCGGCTCGATGTGCGCGTACGCGATGCGGATCACGGACCTGGACCCGCTCCAGCACGGCCTGATCTTCGAGCGGTTCCTGAACCCGGAGCGGATGTCGATGCCCGACTTCGACATCGACTTCGACGACCGCCGCCGCCCCGAGGTGATCCGCTACGTCACCGAGAAGTACGGCGACGACCGGGTCGCGATGATCGTCACCTACGGCACCATCAAGGCCAAGCAGGCGATCAAGGACGCCGGCCGGGTGCTGGACTACCCGTTCGCGATGGGCGACCGGATCACCAAGGCGATGCCGCCGTCGGTGATGGGCAAGGACATCCCGCTGTCCGGGATCTTCGACTCCACCCACAAGCGGTACTCCGAGGCCGGCGAGTTCCGCCAGCTGTACGAGTCCGACCAGGACGTCCGCAAGATCGTCGACACCGCCTGCGGCCTGGAGAACCTGAAGCGCCAGTGGGGTGTGCACGCGGCCGGCGTGATCATGTCCAGCGAGCCGCTGATCGAGCTGATCCCGATCATGCGCCGCGAGCAGGACGGCCAGGTCATCACCCAGTTCGACTACCCGAGCTGCGAGACGCTCGGACTGGTCAAGATGGACTTCCTGGGCCTGCGCAACCTGACGATCATGGACGACGCGGTCAAGAACGTCGAGGCCAGCCGCGGGATCGCGCTGGACCTGGACGAGCTGGCCAAGACCCTGGACGACGGCCCGACGTTCGAGCTGCTCGGCCGCGGTGACACCCTCGGCGTGTTCCAGTTCGACGGCGGCCCGATGCGGGCGCTGCTGCGGCTGATGAAGCCGGACAACTTCGAGGACATCTCCGCGGTCGGCGCGCTCTACCGGCCCGGCCCGATGGGCGCGAACAGCCACACCAACTACGCCCTGCGCAAGAACGGGCAGCAGGAGGTCAGCTACCTGCACCCCGAGCTGGCCGAGGCGCTGGAGCCGATCCTGGGGACGACGTACGGCCTGATCGTCTACCAGGAGCAGGTGATGGCGATCGCCCAGCAGCTCGCGGGCTACACGCTGGGCAAAGCGGACCTGCTCCGCCGCGCGATGGGCAAGAAGAAGCGCGAGGTGCTGGACGCGGAGTATGTCGGCTTCTCCGAGGGGATGAAGGCGAACGGCTTCTCCGAGGCGTCGATCAAGGCGCTCTGGGACGTGCTGGTCCCGTTCTCCGACTACGCGTTCAACAAGGCGCACTCGGCGGCGTACGGGCTGGTCTCGTACTGGACGGCGTACCTGAAGGCCAACTACCCGGCGGAGTACATGGCCGCGGTCCTGACGTCGGTGAAGGACGACAAGGACAAGATGGCCATCTACCTGAACGAGTGCCGCCGGATGGGTATCAAGGTGCTGCCGCCGGACGTGAACGAGTCGGACTCGAACTTCACCCCGGTCGGCACCGACATCCGCTTCGGCCTGTCCGCGATCCGCAACGTCGGCGTGAACGTGGTGGCCGAGATCGTCGCGGCCCGCGAGGAGAAGGGCCGGTTCGCCGACTTCGTCGACTTCATCGACAAGGTGCCGCTGCCGGTCTGCAACAAGCGGGTGATCGAGTCGCTGGCCAAGGCCGGCTCGTTCGACTCGATGAGCCACGCCCGGCGCGCGGTCGTCGCGGTGCACGAGCAGGCGGTCGACGAGGCGATCGACCTGAAGCGGAACGAGGCGCACGGCCAGTTCGACCTGTTCTCGATGGGGGACGACGAGGCCGAGGAGGGCGAGGGCAACAGCCGGCTCACCGTCACGGTCCCCGAGATCGAGGAGTGGGACAAGGCGACCAAGCTCTCGCACGAGCGGGACATGCTGGGTCTGTACGTCTCCGACCACCCGCTGTTCGGCGTCGAGCACGTGCTCACCAACGGCAGCGACTGCACGATCGGCCAGCTGCTCGCCGACGAGGACCGGCCGGACGGCACCCGGGTGACGATCGGCGGCCTGGTCACCGCCGTCCAGCGCAAGGTGAACAAGCGCGGCGACATCTACGCGATCGTCACCATCGAGGACCTCGAGGGTTCGATCGAGGTGATGATGTTCTCCTCGGCGTACCAGCTGCACGCGCACCTGCTGAGCAACGACGCGATCATCTTGATGAAGGGCCGGCTGCGCCGTCGCGAGGACCGGGTCGAGCTGAGCGGTGACGAGGTCGTCGTCCCCGACCTGACCGAGGGCCCGAGCGGACCGGTGGTGATCACGATGCCGGTGACCCGCTGCACCCAGCCGGTCGTCGACCAGCTCCGCGACATCCTGCAGGCGCACCCCGGGATGACCGAGGTGCAGCTGCGGCTGCAGGCCCGCCAGAAGACCACGGTGATGCGGATCGGCGACCGGTTCCGGGTGACCCCGACCTCGGCGCTCAGCGCTGACCTGAAGGCGCTGCTGGGGCCGTCCTGCCTGGCCGGTTGAGGACCTGATCGGGGCCGGGAGCAACTAGGTCGTCGGTTGTCTGTGCCGTCAGCTATAGTCGGCGCGATCTCGAGCTCTCGAGACGTTTCTGGAGGGGGAACTCCCTATGAAATTGCAGCGCCTCGCGCCTGCATTCGCCGCCGTCGGCCTGCTCGCCGCGACGGCTGCCTCGGTCCCGGCCGCCGCCACCGGCACGGCCGACCCGAAGCCGCACTTCTCGGAGAAGGTCACCAACCCGCAGTCGGTGCGGGCCCTGGCCGTCAGCGAGGCGTGCCAGATCTGGATCGGCGTGCCCACCGCCGCGGGCACCATGCAGGAGATCGACGCCACGGCCGGCAAGCCGCCGGCGGGCTTCTCCTGGGATCCGTTCAACTACGTCAGCACCCGGGCCAACGCGACCTGGTACCTGGCGCAGAACGCCACCGGTACCCAGCTCTACTTCTACGGCCTGCTCCTGCAGGGCGCGAACCTGTACCGGCACACGACGTACCTGCCGGACGAGGGCAACCCGGTGCCCACCTTCAAGAAGGTCGGGCCGGGCTGGTCGACGTTCAAGGCGATCGCCACGTCCAACTACAGCGTCGCGCAGCCCCGGCACGCGTACCTGTACGGCCTGAACACCAACGGCAGCCTGTACCGGTACCAGATGGTCGGCACCGGCTTCCGGTCGCTCGGCCCGCTGCCCGGCTTCCGGGGCTTCAAGGCGATGACCGTGATCAGCGAGACCGCGACGTACGACACGCTGCTGATGACGACCACCGCCGGTGCGCTCTACTCCGTTCGCATCCCGGTCGCCGCGGGCGCGAAGCCGGTGCTGAAGCTCATCCGCAGCACTGGGTGGGCCGCGTACGAGTCGCTGGTCGTCGAGGGCTGCGGCACCCGCGGTGGCTCGCTCGTCGCCGGTGTCGACCACAACACGCAGTCCGGGTACCTGTACGCCATGAGCAAGGCGAACGGCGCCGCGACGGCGATCACGTCGTACGGCAAGATCCCGGGGGTCTTCAACGGCGTCAACCACGTGTCGCTCACCACGCACTACGACCAGCTGGTCGGCGAGTAAGTAGTACCGAACGTCCCGCACCCTCCTCGGTTCGCCGAGGGGTGTGCGGGACGTCTGTTTTCGGGTCAATGCAGGGTTGGTGGGGTTGGTGCGGCACACTGTCGAGGTGACGCAACCCCAGTCTGCCCAGCCTTCGCCGTACCTGCCGCCGCCGTCGGGGGTTCCCTTCGGTACGCCGCCGCCGCAGGAGCCGGCGATGCCGTGGGCGAAGGCGATCGCGGTGACCGTGATCGGGTTCCTGGTCGCCGGTGTGGTGGCCGGGTGGGCGTGGCAGCAGTTCTCGCCGCTGGCGCAGTACACGGTGGACGAGCAGGGCGGCGCGCTGGGGGAGGAGCAGATGACCCGGGTGTTCGGGCCGGACGGCACCTTCACCGCGATCGGGTTCCTCGTCGCGCTGGTGCTGGGCGGTGCACTGTTCTGGTGGCTGCGGAACTACGGTCCGTGGTCGGTCGCGATCGTCACCCTCGGCGCGGTGCTCGGCGCGGGGGTCGCGTGGGGCGTCGGCATGTTCCTCGGCCACGACCCGCTGCAGCCGCGGCTGGAGGCCGCCAAGCCGGGAGATCTGGTCTCAGCCCCGCTCGAACTGCACACATGGACCCCTGCTGCGGCATGGTTGGTCGGTGCGGCGCTGGCGGCCGCAATCATCGCCGCCACGACCTGGCGTGCCGAGCCAACCACCACATCGGTTGCAACCACATCGCAACCTGGCACGTCAGAGTCCTCGCCGCAGGTGCACTAGCCTGACTGGTCGTGTCCGGTGCTCCGGCGCCGTCGCGAGCAGGTGCTCGGTGCGGTAGCTCGGCGTGCTGGAGTGAAGGTCTCGATGCGGATCCATCGTGGCCTTTGCTCCAGTGCGGCGAGATGCCGTGCCGAGTGCCGCGCAGTAGGCGCTGGAGCACCGGACACGACCTAGCCCAGCGGGTGAGGCCGCTTGGGACCACGCGAGGGAGCTTATGTCCGAGAACTATCCGCCCAATCCGCAGTACCCGGGCGGTCCGCAGCAGAACCCGAACCAGTACGGCAATCAGCCGGGTGGACAGCGTCCGCCGATGAGTGCTCAGGGCAACCAGCAGGGCCAGTGGCCGCAGCAGGGTCAGCCGCAGCAGGGTCGTCCTGGTCCGGCGCCGCAGGGGCAGCCGCAGTACGGCCGGCCGGGCCCGCAGCAGTACGGGCAGCCGGGCCGGCCGCCGCAGGGTCAGCCGGGACCGCAGCAGGGTCAGCCGGGGCCGCAGTACGGCGGGACGCAGTACGGGCAGCCCGGTGCAGCGTCGTACGGGCAGCAGCAGTACGGGCAGGCTGGTGGGCAGGCGTCGTACGAGCAGATGCATGTCGGTGGGCAGCCGCCGCAGGGGCCGGGGTTCGGGCCGGGGCAGCAGCAGTGGCAGCCCGAGCCGAAGAAGAAGCGCGGCAAGCTGATCCCGATCGTCGCGGCGCTGGCCATGGTGCTGGTGGTCGCCGGCGGCGGCATCTTCGCCTACGGCAAGCTGAACGGTGGTAAGCAGCCGGCCGCGGTGCTGCCGGGCAACGCGGTCGCCTACGCCCGCGTCGACCTGAACCCGTCGGCCGGCCAGAAGGTCGCCGCGATCCGGTACCTGCTGAAGTTCCCGTCGGTGAAGGAGAACCTCGGCCTGACCGGCGAGCAGGACGACCTGCGGCAGAAGCTGTTCGAGAGCATCAAGAAGTACGCCGGTGACGACCTCGCCGACGTGGACTACGAGAAGGACGTCAAGCCGTGGCTCGGCGAACGCGCCGGCCTGGCCGCGCTGCCGCCCGCCGACGGCAAGGACGAGCCGGTCGTCGTGGTCGCCGTCGAGGTGAAGAACGAGGACGAGGCCGCCAAGGGCCTGGACAAGCTGATGGCGAACGAGGACAAGAAGCCGGGCCGGGCGTTCAGCAACGGCTACGTGCTGCTCGCCGACGACCAGGCCACCGTGGACCAGGCCGTTGCCACCAGCAAGGACAACCCGCTGGAGAAGAACGCCAGGTTCAGCGCCGACATGGACGCGCTCGGCGAGCAGGGCTTCGCCTCGGTCTGGGCCGACGCGAAGGGCATCGCGGACATCTCCGGCAAGGTCGGGTCCGAGCAGCTGGCCGGGATCTCGGACGCGTCGATGGCGGCCGCGCTGCGCTTCGACTCGTCGTACGTCGAGCTGAAGGGCATCGTGCACGGTGACCAGAGCGTCAAGGTCGACGGCGCGGACGCCGGTGAGCTGATCGGGCAGCTGCCCGACACCACGGCCGGCGCGATCGCGATCTCCGGTGGCGAGAACCTGGTCGACACGATGTGGAAGCAGGTCGAGAAGGCGTCGAACGGCAACCTGCAGCAGATGGTCGAGGCGTTCCAGGACGAGACCGGGCTGACCCTGCCGGACGACCTGAAGAACCTGCTGGGCAAGAACCTGGCGGTGGCCATCGACAAGGACGCCGGCAACGGCCCGAGGATCGCGGCCCGGATCGAGACCGACCCGGCCAAGGCCGAGCCGGTGGTGGAGAAGCTCACCGACCTGCTGCGCCGCAAGGCGAACGGCAACATCCCGATCGAGACCGCCAAGGACGACGACTCGCTGGTGGTCGCCACCGACCAGTCGTACGCCGAGCAGGTGCTGAAGGGCGGCAACCTGGGTGGGACCGACACGTTCAAGCAGGCCCTGCCCGACACCAAGGGCGCGGTGACGATCGGCTACGTCGACTTCGAGGCGGCCGGCTCGCTGAGCCGGGAGTTCAGCCGGAACAAGGACCTGGCGGCCCTGCGAGCGGGCGGTTACGTCGTCCGCTCGACCGGCGACGGCAAGGCCGAGTTCAGCCTGCGAGTAGTCGCGAAGTAACCCGCCCGAAGAAGCCC
The DNA here is from genome assembly GCF_040653975.1 of Kribbella sp. NPDC050820. NCBI lineage: Bacteria > Bacillati > Actinomycetota > Actinomycetes > Propionibacteriales > Kribbellaceae > Kribbella > Kribbella sp. NPDC050820. Next base: position 30,855 of record NZ_JBFAHB010000033.1, on the reverse strand, counting down.
CGGACAGCCGCTACAAAGCCGTCCGGGGCTTCTTTGTGGAGTCGGGATGTCGAAATCTCCCAGGCAGTTTCTACCCCTTGGTGAAAGCACCCACCACCAGGAGGTAGAGATGAACCACTTCACCGGTATCCGGACCATCGGGGTCCCGGTCGGGGACCAGGATCGTGCGCTGGCGTTCTACACCGGGACGCTCGGGTTCGAGTTGTTGATGGACGCGCCGCTGCCTGAGATCGGCGGCCGCTGGATCGTCGTCGCGCCGCCCGGCTCCCCGACGAACCTCGCCCTGACGCCGGCTGCGAGCGACGGTCCGACCGACACCGGCGTCCGCTTGGTCACCCCCGACGCGGCCGCCGCGCACAAGCACCTGCAGTCCGAGGGTGTCGACACCGACGAGTTGATCCGCTGGCCCGACGTCCCGCCGATGTTCAGCTTCCGCGACCCGGACGGCAACACGCTGTACGTCGTCCAGGAGTGATCACCCGGGGAACGGCACCCCGGTGAGCGCGCCGCAGGCCTCGAGGAACGCGTCCTGCACCTCGGGGTCCGCGGCCGCCGGGTGGGTCGCGTGCGGGCGCAGGTGGTAGTAGTACCCGCCACTCGGCGTGCTCGGCGCTGTCGCCAGCCACACCTGCGTGAGGTGCGCCTGGCCGAGGTCGCCGGGCGCACCGCGGCCGCCCATCCGCGTCGGCACCCAGCCCGGGTCGACGGCGTTCGACAGTACGGCGGGCCAGCGCCGGGCGACCGCGAACGCGAGGATCACGTCGTGCAGCTTCGAGTCGGAGTACGCCCGCGACCCGCTCCACCGGCGCCGTACCCACTGCAAATCGTCCAGTACGACATCGCCGCTCTCGTGCATCCCCGAGCTCAGGTACACCAACCGATCGGGCCGCTCGATCAACGCAGTCAGCAGGTACGGCGCCAGCGAGTTGACCGCGAACACGTGCTCCAGCCCGTCGACCGTCTCGACCCGCGGCTCCTGATACCCGACCGCCGCGTTGTGGACGACGACGTCGAACCGACCGGAGTCGTTGGCCTGCCGGGCGATGCCGCGCGTCTCGTCGATACTCGACAGATCCCCGATCACCACACCAGCGGCCTTCGGCAGCGCAGCGACGGCGTCGTCGGCGCGCCGTGCATTCCGCGCATGCAACACCACCTCGTGCCCCTGCTCGATCAACTCCCGGGCCACCATCTGACCGAGCCCGTCCGCGGACCCGGTCACCAGAACGCGTGCCATAGCCCCCACCCTCACACGAGCACGGGCAACAGTGAACTCGTGGGGTGCGACCATCGGCAGATGAGGCGGTGGGGGATCGTTGCGGCGGTAGTGGGGCTCGCGCTGGTCGGGTGTAGCGAGGACAGCGGCGGGCCGGTCGCGGCGACGTCCGAGGCATCGCCAAGCTGGCCGCAACCTGCAGCGGCGCCGCTGGAGTCCGCCAAAGCCGAGACCCTGCAGGCCGTGCTCACGAAGGTCGTCAGCCGGTACGGCGCCAATCCGGCCGACGAGTCGGCGTCGCGGGGAGTGAGCGCGGCCGTCGTCACGGATCGGTGGGTCTGGTCCGGCGCGGCCGGTGTCGATGCTGCGGGCAAGGCGATCGGGCCGGGCACGACCATGGGGGTCGCGAGCATCACGAAGACGTTCGTGGCCGCCGAGGTGATGCTGCTCGCCGGCCAAGGGAACGTGGATCTGGACGCGCCGATCTCGACGTACGTGAAGCACAAGTTGACCGCCAACAACGCGACCGTGCGGCAGCACCTGGCGATGCTGTCCGGCGTACCGAACTATCTGCCGGCCGACTACGGCCGCATGGACGAAGCGATCAAGGCCGCGCCGGACAAGTCCTGGACCGCCGAGCAGGCGTTGGCCTATCACTCCGCGCCGGTCGGCCAGCCGGGCAGCTACACGTACAGCAACCCCAGCTATGTGCTCCTCGGCATGCTGATCGAGAACGTCGCCGGCAAGCCGCTGGCGAAGGCACTGCGCGAGGATCTGGCGACTCCCGCGGAGTTGCTGCGAGCCGCCTTCCAGGACGGCGAGAAGCCGCAGCCGCCGATCGTCGGTGACGCGAATCCCGTGTGTGGCAAGGCCGATGACGGCTACCTGCCCTGCCGCGCGATTGCGAGCCTGTCCGCCGCGAACGCCGGGCTCGCGGCCGACGCGCCGACGGTCGCCCGCTGGGGCTACCAGTTGTACGGCGGCCGCGTGATCCCGGCGAACCTGGTCAGCGAGATGACCAAGGGCGACGGCGAGTACGGCCTCGGCACGATGTTGTTCACCCAGCGCTTCGGCATCGGTACGGCGGTCGGCCACCGCGGCGTCATGCCCGACTACACCAGCCTGCTGGTCGTGATCCCGGACAAGAAGATCTCCGTCGCCATCCTCCTTGCCGACGGCAACAAACAGGTGGACACCGTGATGACCGACCTCACCACAGCCCTCCAACCCTTGCTCACCTAACGCCGGACGCGGTAGCGGAGATGGGTCGCGGCCGGGGTGTCGATGACGCGGACGATGTCCAACTCGATCCGGTCCGGCAGTACGTCGAACAGCCGCCGGCCCTGGCCGAACAGCACCGGAACCTGGTCGATCTGCAACTCGTCCAGCACTCCCGCCTCGAGTGCCTTCTGCGCCGTGTACGCGCCGTGGACCAGGACATCCTTGTCGCCGGCGGCCGCCTTGGCCTGGGCGATCGCGCTCGCGATGTCCGTCACGAACGTCACCGCCGGGTACTTCGCCGCCGCTGCCGGGTCGACTGAGCGACTGAACACGAACAGCGGCGTGCCGTGGTGGTCACCGCCGTAGTAGTCCACCTGTTCCGCGGTCCGTCGCCCGACCACCACCGCGCCCGTCGCGTTCAACTCGTCCACGATCTCGCCAGCCGGCCCGTCGGGTCTGCCGAACTCGCCGTCCGGGCGCTCGTACCACTCGTGCAGCCGCATGAAGCCATCGCCGCCCGGGTTACCCGGTACGTCGTTCGGGCCCGCGATGAAACCGTCGAGGGACATCGACATCAACAACACCGCTGTGGACATGAGCCTGCTCCTTCAGTCCGGGAGCGCGGCCGGTCCGCGCCCCGTACCCTCCCGTCGAAGAATGGGCGCAGGATTCGACACCCGGGTCAGTCCTGGCCGGCCAGCGCTTCCAGCACGCCCTCGCCGTACTTGGCCAGCTTGTTCTCGCCGATTCCGCTGATCCGGCCGAGCTCGGTCAGGCTGCCCGGGAGATCAGTCGCGATCTGGCGCAGCGTCGCGTCGTGGAAGATCACGTACGCCGGCACGCCTTGCTCCTTGGCCACACCGGCCCGCCAGGCGCGCAGTCGCTCGAAGATCGGCGCGGCCTCGGGGGAGAGGTCCGCGGCAGCCTTCTTCGCACTGGAGGACCTGGACGAGCGTGCTGCCCGCTCGGGCTCGCGGCGCATCATCACCTCGCGCCGGCGCCCGAGCACCTCGCCGCTCTCCTCGGTGAGCACGAGCGTGCCGTAGTCGCCCTCGACCGCGAGCAGCCGTTGCGCGAGCAGCTGCCGGACGACGCCGCGCCACTCGGGATCCTTCAGCTCGGTGCCGATCCCGTAGACGGTCAGCTGGTCGTGCCGGAACTGTTTGACCTTCTCCGTCTCCTTGCCGAGCAGGATGTCGATCAACTGGCCGGCGCCGAACTTCTGACCGCGCTCGTGCTGCAGGCGGTAGACCGTCGACAGCAACTTCTGCGCCGCGATCGTGCCGTCCCATGACTCGGGCGGGGTCATGCAGGTGTCGCAGTTCCCACACGCGTCGCCCTGCTGGCCGAAGTACGCCAGGAGTTGCGACCGGCGGCACTGCACGGTCTCGCACAGCGCGAGCATCGCGTCGAGATGCGAGCTCAACCGACGGCGATGCGCCAGGTCACCCTCGGACGTGTCGATCATCTTCCGCTGCTGTACGACGTCCTGCAGCCCATACGCCAGCCACGCCGTCGACGGCAGCCCGTCCCGCCCCGCGCGACCGGTCTCCTGGTAGTAGCCCTCGACCGACTTCGGCAGGTCGAGATGCGCGACGAAACGCACGTCCGGCTTGTCGATCCCCATGCCGAACGCGATCGTCGCGACCACGACCAGGCCGTCCTCGCGCAGGAACCTGGCCTGGTTCGCCGCGCGTGTCCGGCCGTCCAGCCCGGCGTGGTACGGCAGGGCCTCGATGCCGTTCTTGGTCAGGAACTCCGCCGTCTTCTCGACGCTGTTGCGGGACAGGCAGTAGACGATGCCGGCGTCGCCGGCATGCTCGGTGCGCAGCAGGTCGAGCAACTGCCGCTGCGGGTTGTCCTTCGGGACGATCCGGTACTGGATGTTCGGCCGGTCGAAGCTCGCGACGAAGTGCTTGGCGTCGGACAGCTTCAACCGGGTCGCGATCTCCCGGTGCGTCGCCTCGGTCGCCGTCGCGGTCAGCGCGATCCGCGGCACGTCGGGCCAGCGCTCGTGCAACTCCGACAGCATCAGGTAGTCCGGCCGGAAGTCGTGGCCCCACTGGGACACGCAGTGTGCCTCGTCGATCGCGAACAGCGCGATCTTGCCCTGGTCCAGCAACCGCACGGTCGCCTCGACCCGGAGCCGCTCGGGTGCCAGGTAGAGCAGGTCCAGCTCACCGGCCAGGAACGCCTGCTCGACCTCGCGCCGCTGCTCGAAGTCCTGGGTGGAGTTGAGGAACCCGGCCCGCACACCGAGCGCGGTCAGCGCGTCTACCTGGTCCTGCATCAGCGCGATCAGGGGCGAGATCACCACGCCCACACCGGATCTGACCAGGGCGGGAATCTGGTAGCACAACGACTTCCCGCCGCCGGTCGGCATCAGCACCAACGCGTCGCCGCCCGCGATCACGGTGTCGATGATGTCGGCCTGCTGACCGCGGAAGGCGTCGTACCCGAACACCCGGCGGAGCACGTCGAGTGCTTCGCCGGCGGATTCGTCCAGGACTGCGGCTGTCTCGGTCACCCGGCGATTCTAGTGACTCCGGGACACGCGATCCCGGACCTCGTGGGCGGGTTGTGGATAACCCTTACGCGGTGATCTCGCCGGGGTACGTGCCGGCGCTCCACAGGTTGCCCTCGTGGTCCTTCACGGTGAACCCACGGGAGCCGTAGTCCTCGTCCCGCAGCCCGCGGACGACGACAGCACCGGCCGCGATCGCCTTGGCCAGCAGCCGATCCGGGTCGCCGTCGACGACTAGGTAGACCGACTGCGGATGGTCGGCCAGCAAGGAGAAGTCGTCCGGCTGGCGCGAACGACCGGCAGAGCTGACCATCACGCCACCACCGGCCGGCCAGGCCAGCTCGGAGTGCGCGATCGATCCTTCGGCGTCACCGGCGTACAGGCAGACCTGGGTGAATCCCAGACCTTCGGTGAGGAACTTCAGGGCCGCGTGGCCGTCGTGGTAGACGAGCGTCGGCCAGACCCCGATGGCGATCTTGTTCTCGGTTGTCGTGTTCATGCCTCCGACTCTGCCGCCGCGGCGACCGGTACGTCTTGAACGTTTGGGATCAGCTCCTCGGCGATCCACTGCCGCGGCGAGCAACCAGCGATCGTGTTCCACTCCCGGGTCAGATGCGCCTGGTCGGCGTACCCGAGCTCGGCCGACACGTCCGCCAGCCTGACTCGATGGTCGCGCCGGAGCCGTCCGACCGCCTGCTCGAACCGCATCACCCGGGCCGCCACCTTCGGCGCCAACCCGTACTCCGTCGTGAAGCGGTCGGTCAGGTACCGCCGGCTCCAGCCGACCTCTTCCGCCAGATCCTGTACGCCGATGCCGCCGGCCGTCTCGCGGAGCCGTCGCCACGCCCAGCCCACCTCGGCGCGCGTCTCCGCGGCCGGCGGCTCGGCCCACTGCCGGAGCAACATCGCCTCCAGCACGTCGAAGCGGTCGACCCAGGACGGCGCCGTCCGCAGGCGCTCGGTGAGCACACGCGCCGGGGCGCCGATGACCTCGTCCAGGCCGACGACGATCGACGCGAGCTCGCCCGGTGGCAGCCCGAACAGCGCGCGGGATGCGGCCGGCGTGAGGCCGAGCTGGATGCCGGAGCGGTTGGGTGTCTCGCCGATGTGGACCGCGGTCGAGTGCAGGCCGCCGATCAGTGTGTCGTACTTCTCCACGGGGGAGTCCGGCCAAGCGACGCCGAGCGGATCGTCCAGCGTGATGACGAGCGTGAGGTACTGCGAGGGGAGGCCGCGATGCAGTGGCGGCGGCTCACCGACGTACGCGTAGCCGCTGATGTCCGCGACGTACGGGCGCAAGGCAGGGTGCACTCGCCGCGAGTGGAGCTCGTAGCCCGTCATGCTCCCCAGGCTAGGACCGCGTACAGACAATTTCCTCCCCCACCCCACCGCCCCGGTCAGGCACTTTCGAGCCCGCCAGAATCCGGGACCCGCGTACCGCCATCTGGACGGGCGTGGCACCATCGGACGAGTTGTCCCACACCTAGGAGATACCCCGTGCCTGCTCTGAGGTCCCGCACTGTCACCCACGGCCGCAACATGGCGGGCGCCCGCGCGCTCATGCAGGCCTCCGGGGTCGCCCGGGAGGACTTCGGCAAGCCGATCATCGCGGTGGCGAACAGCTTCACCGAGTTCGTCCCCGGCCACACCCACCTGGCGCCGGTCGGCCGGATCGTTTCCGAGGCCATTCACGCGGCCGGCGGGATCGCGCGCGAGTTCAACACGATCGCCGTCGACGACGGGATCGCGATGGGCCACGGCGGGATGCTCTACAGCCTGCCGTCCCGGGACCTGATCGCGGACTCGGTCGAGTACATGGTCGAGGCGCACTGCGCGGACGCGCTGGTCTGCATCTCGAACTGCGACAAGATCACCCCGGGCATGCTGATGGCCGCGCTCCGGCTGAACATCCCGACCGTGTTCGTCTCCGGCGGCCCGATGGAGGCCGGCCGGGCCACGCTGGTCGACGGGACCGTGCGCAAGCTGGACCTGATCGACGCGATGTCCGAGGCGGTCAACGAGAACGTCTCCGACGCCGACATCCTGCGGATCGAGGAGAACGCCTGCCCGACCTGCGGGTCCTGCTCCGGCATGTTCACCGCGAACTCGATGAACTGCCTGACCGAGGCGATCGGGCTGTCGCTGCCCGGCAACGGCTCGGTGCTCGCGACCCACACCGCCCGCCGGGCGCTGTACGAGAAGGCCGGCGAGACCGTCGTACGGATCACCGAGCGGTACTACGACACCGACGACGCGACCGTGCTGCCGCGGTCGATCGCGTCCACGGAGGCGTTCGGCAACGCGATGGCGCTGGACATCGCGATGGGCGGCTCGACGAACACGATCCTGCACCTGCTCGCCGCCGCCCAGGAGGCCGAGGTCGGGTTCGACCTGGACGACATCAACGCGGTGTCGCGCCGGGTGCCGTGCCTGGCCAAGGTCGCGCCGAACGTGGCGCCGAGCGGGACGTACTACATGGAGGACGTGCACCGGGCCGGTGGGATCCCGGCGATCCTCGGCGAGCTGCACCGCGCCGGGCTGCTGAGCGAGAACGTCACCACCGTGCACAGCGACTCGATCGACGAGTGGCTGAAGACCTGGGACCTGCGCGGCGGCTCGCCGTCGCCGGAGGCGGTCGAGCTGTGGCACGCGGCGCCGGGGTGCAAGCGGTCCGCGACAGCGTTCTCGCAGTCGGAGCGGTGGGACACGCTGGACACCGACGCGGCCAACGGGTGCATCCGCGACCTTGAGCACGCCTACTCGAAGGACGGCGGGCTCGCGGTGCTGAAGGGCAACCTGGCCGTAGACGGCTGCGTGGTGAAGACGGCCGGCGTGGACGAGTCGATCTGGACGTTCCAGGGTCCTGCGGTGGTGTGCGAGTCGCAGGAGGAGGCGGTCGAGAAGATCCTCGCCAAGCGGGTCCAGCCGGGTGACGTCGTGGTGATCCGCTACGAGGGGCCGAAGGGTGGCCCGGGAATGCAGGAGATGCTCTACCCGACGTCCTTCCTCAAGGGCCGCGGGCTGGGCAAGGTCTGCGCGCTGGTCACCGACGGCCGGTTCTCCGGCGGTACGTCGGGACTCTCCATCGGCCACGCCTCACCCGAGGCCGCGTCCGGCGGCACCATCGCCCTGGTCCAGGACGGCGACCAGATCCGCATCGACATCCCGAACCGCTCCATCGAGCTGCTCGTGTCCGACGAGGAGCTGGACGCCCGCCGCGTTGCGCTGAACGGCGTCTACGCGCCGAAGAACCGCGACCGCAAGGTCTCCCAGGCGCTCCGCGCGTACGCCGCCATGGCGACCAGCGCCGACAAGGGCGCCGTCCGCGACGTCACCAAGCTGGGCTAGAGCGGACCCTCGAGGTCGAACGCGAGGGTGATGGCCTCGGCCAGGGCCGGTTCCTGGTCGGGGTGGAGGTAGCCGATCAGGCGGCCCAGCTGGAGCTTGGGGATCGTCTGGATGTTGTCGCACGAGATCGCGCTGTCGTGGTCGAGGCCGTTGCGGGGGCCGACCGGGACCTCGGTGGACAGGCCGCGGATTCTGCTGGTGATCGGGGCGACCGTCACGTTGGTGAGGCGCGGGCGGATCAGTTCGCGGGTCAGGACCACCACCGGCCGCGGCTTGTCCAGCCGGGCGATGTGGATCGGCCGCATCAGTCGAGATCGCTGAGCACAGTCCCGGACGCGGCAGCGGCCAGGCCGTCCAGGTCGTCATACTCACCATGCTCGGCAAGGATGGCGAGATCGCGGGCGGCCAGCTCCCGGCGGCGCTCACGCTCCATCGCCCGGGCGACCACGGTGGCCCGGCTCGACGCCTTGTCGGCCGCCACCAGTTGGTCCATGAATTCCACCAACTCGTCCGGCAACCGCACAGTGATCTGCTTGCTCATACCAAAACCATACCAACCTGGGATTCAGATCGGTAGGGCTCAGTTCGGGGCCATCGTGGACCAGCTGATGTCGGTGGCCGGGAGCGAGGGGAGGGCGGCGATGGCGGTGAGCTCGGTGTCGAGCAGGCCGACGAGCTGGACCAGGCGGGACGTGGTGTCGGGGGCCTCCAGGAGCTTCTGCCGGTCCGGGGTGATCAGGGTCATCGCGGCCGACATCAGGTACGACAGCGTGCTCGGGTCGTCGGGCAGGTCGGCGATGTGCAGGCCGGGGCGGCTGATCTCGGTGACGGCGGCCGCGTACCGCCGGAAGCGGTCGAGCGCGATGGTCGCCGTACCCAACGGGTCGTCGCCGAGGCTCTCGACCAGCCACTCGACGTCCGCGACCAGGTAGTCGCCGCTGCCGTCCAGCTCCGCGACCTTGAACCGCCGGCTGCCGGTCAGCGTGATCTCGACCGGCCCGTCGTCGTCCGCGTCCAGCGTGATCTCCGAGATGGTGGCCGCGCAGCCGGTCCCGTACAGCGACCGGAACACCCGCTCACCCAGCTCGTACCCGTCCCGGACCGCGAGCGCGCCGCAGACCAGCTCGCCACCGTTCTCGACCAGGTCGCGGATCACCGCGCGGCCCTGCACGTCGGTGACCGGAATGGGGAGCACCAGCCCGGGGAAGATCACCGTCTCGACAGTGAGCAGCGGCAGGCGGGAGTCCATGCCGACGAGCTTAGTGGTAGCTACCCCGTGCTCACGCCTCGTGACGGCCAGCCTGTGGATATGGCGTCAGCGGCACGGGTCGTCACCACTAGACTGAAGCCATGATTCGCCGCGTCGACCTGCGGGGCCGAGTGGCGGCCGGAGAGGTGCCTGACCTCCAAGCCGAAGTGAACGCCCTCGTCCCCCGAGCCGTGTTCGACGTCGAGAAGGCTCTCGACGTCGTCCGACCGATCTGCCTGGACGTCCGCCATCGTGGACTCGAGGCGATCAGGGAGTACGGCGAGCGGTTCGACCATGTGCGGGTCGAGGACATCCGGGCCCCGGCCGACGCCTTGAAGACCGCCCTCGAAGAGCTCGACCCCGAGGTGCGCAGCGCGTTCGAGGAGTCGATCCGCCGGGTCCGCGAGGTCAGCCAGGACGAGCTGACCGCCGACATCGCCTCCGAGCCCGCGCCTGGCGGCCGGGTCACGCAGCGCTTCGTCCCGGTCCAGCGCGTCGGTCTGTACGTCCCGGGCGGCCGCGCCCCACTGGCGTCCAGCGTCGTGATGAACGTCGTACCGGCCCAGGTCGCCGGCGTCCCGTCCCTGGCTGTCGCCTCACCACCCCAGAAGGAGTACGGCGGCCTGCCGCACCCGACTGTGCTCGCGGTGTGTGCGCTGCTCGGGATCGACGAGGTCTACGCGATGGGCGGCGCGCAAGCGATCGCCGGGTTCGCGTACGGCTTCGGTGCTGGTGTCACAGGGTGCAAGAAGGTCAACCTGATCACCGGCCCGGGCAACATCTACGTGGTCGCGGCCAAGCGGTTCCTGCTCGGTGAGGTCGGCATCGACTCCGAGGCCGGCCCGACCGAGATCGCGATCCTGGCCGACGACACTGCCGACCCGGCGCATGTCGCCGCCGACCTGATCAGCCAGGCCGAGCACGACCCGATGGCCGCCAGCGTGCTGGTCACGCCGAGCGAGACCCTGGCCGCCAAGGTGGAGGCCGAGCTGCCGGTCCAGGTCGCGAAGACCAAGCACCAGGACCGCGTGACCGAGGCGCTCAACGGTCAGCAGTCGGCCGTCGTACTCGTGGACGACCTGGACCAGGGCACCGCGGTCGTGGACGCGTACGCCGCAGAGCACCTGGAGATCCAGACCGCGGACGCCGAGGAGCGGGCCGGGCTGATCAACAACGCCGGCGCGATCTTCGTCGGCGGCTGGTCGCCGGTCTCCCTGGGTGACTACTGCGCGGGGTCCAACCACGTGCTGCCGACCGCGGGCTGTGCCTGCCACTCGTCGGGCCTGTCCGTGCGCAGCTTCCTGAAGGCCATGCACGTCGTGAACTACTCCCGCGAGGCCCTCCGGGACGTCGCCGATCACGTGGTCACGCTCGCCCACGCCGAGGATCTCCCGGCGCACGGTGCGGCAGTCAGCGTGCGATTCCCCGGGGAGGGCTGATGGGCCGCTTCGACGGGCTGCCGATCCGCGACGAGCTGAAGAGCTTCGAGCCGTACGGCGCCCCGCAGCTCGACGTCCCGATCCTGCTCAACGTCAACGAGAACCCGTACCCGCCGAGCGAGGAGACCGTCGCGGACATCACCGCGTCGGTCGCCGTGGCCGCGCGCGGGATGAACCGCTACCCGGACCGCGAGTTCCTCGACCTGCGCGCGGACCTGGCGGCGTACCTGGGCCGGGAGTCCGGGGCGCAGCTCACCGCCGAGCAGGTCTGGGCGGCGAACGGCTCCAACGAGGTCATGCTGCACATCCTGCAGGCCTTCGGCGGCCCCGGGCGGACGGCGCTGTCGTTCGCCCCGACGTACTCGATGTACCCGGAGTACGCGCGGGACACGAACACCGGCTGGGTGACCGGCCGCCGGGCCGAGGACTTCACCCTCGACCAGAGCAAGGCGCTGGCCGCGATCTCCCGGCACCACCCGTCCGTCGTACTGCTCGCCTCGCCGAACAACCCGACCGGTACGGCGCTGCCGATCGAGGTGGTCGAGGCGATCGCCGCCCGCACCGCCGCGATGGGCGCCGTCCTGGTGGTCGACGAGGCGTACGCCGAGTTCCGCCGGGCCGGGACGCCGAGTGCGGTCACGTTGCTGCCGTCGTACCCGAACCTGGCGGTCGCGCGGACGATGTCGAAGGCGTTCGCGATGGCCGGCGGCCGGGTCGGGTACCTTGCCGCGAGCCGGCAGCTGGTGGACGCGCTGCGGATCGTGCGGTTGCCGTACCACCTGTCCGCGGTGACCCAGGCGGTCGCGCGGGCCGCGCTGCGGCACTCCGACGAGCTGCTCGGCCGGGTCGAGCAGCTGCGGGTCGAGCGGGACGAGACGGTCGACTGGCTGCGGTCGCTCGGCCTGCGCGCGGTCGACTCGGACGCGAACTTCGTCCTGTTCGGCACCTTCGCCGACCGGCACGCGGTCTGGCAGTCGCTGCTGGACGACGGCGTCCTGATCCGCGAGACCGGCCCGGACGGCTGGCTGCGGGTCTCGATCGGCACCGGCGCCGAGATGGCCGCATTCCGCGCTTCGCTGGAGCGCGTCCTCAAGACGGAAACTGGAAGGCTGACATGAGCGAGCGGGGCGAGGTCATCAGACAACACAGCGTCGAAGGCGGGTCATGCCCGCCCGCAGCGAAGCGAGGACGGGCATGAGTCGTACGGCGCGGATCGACCGCGAGACGAGTGAGTCGAAGGTCCTGGTCGAGCTGAACCTCGACGGTGAGGGCCGGGCCGACATCTCCACCGGTGTCGGGTTCTACGACCACATGCTCAACGCGCTGGCCAAGCACGCGTTGCTGGACCTGCACGTGAACACCGTCGGCGACCTCGAGATCGACGCCCACCACACCGTCGAGGACACCGCGATCGGGATCGGCCAGGCGCTGAAGGAGGCGCTGGGCGACAAGCGCGGCATCCGCCGGTTCGGCGACGCGACCGTGCCGCTGGACGAGGCGCTCGTGCACTGCACGGTCGACCTGTCCGGCCGTCCGTACTGCGTGCACACCGGCGAGCCGGACGGTCAGGTCTACGCGATCATCGGCGGCGACTACGCCGGTTCGCTGACCCAGCACGTGTTCGAGACGCTCGCGTTCAACGCCGCGATCTGCATCCACATCCGGGTGCTGTCCGGGCGCGACCCGCACCACATCGTCGAGGCCCAGTTCAAGGCGTTCGCCCGGGCGCTGCGGGCGGCGGCCGAGCCGGACCCACGGCAGCCGGGCATTCCGTCCACCAAGGGCGCCCTGTGAAGGCGGCACTGTGAGTAAGAAGGTCGTCCTGTTCGACTACGGCTCGGGCAACATCCGGTCGGGCGAGCGGGCGCTGCAGCGCGTCGGCGCGGACGTCACGGTCACCTCGGACTTCGACGAGGCGCTGAACGCCGACGGCCTGCTCGTCCCCGGCGTCGGCGCCTTCGAGGCATGCATGACCGGGCTCAAGGCAGTCCGCGGTGACGACATCGTCGATCGCAGGCTGACCGGCGGTCGCCCGGTGCTGGGCATCTGCGTCGGGATGCAGATCCTGTTCGCCCGCGGCATCGAGCACGGTGTCGAGACGGAGGGCTGCGAGCAGTGGCCCGGGACGGTCGAGCGCCTGCAGCCGCACAGTGCCGAGCCGATTCCCCACATGGGCTGGAACACCGTCGACGTCCCGGCGGGCACGACGCTGTTCGACGGCATAGAGAAGGAGCGCTTCTACTTCGTCCACTCGTACGGCGTCCGTGCCTGGGAGCTCACCGGGACGCGCGAGTCGGTGACCCCGCTGGTGACCTGGACGACGTACGGCGACGACCGCTTCGTGGCCGCGGTCGAGAACGGCCCGCTCAGCGCCACCCAGTTCCACCCGGAGAAGTCCGGCGACGCCGGCGCCGCCCTGCTCGCCAACTGGGTGCGCTCGCTCTGACACCGCACGGGTGAACGGTCCGCGCCTCATGCGGAGAGGGTGAGGACGGTTCCGGAGACCCGGTGTGGGATGGGTCGCGGCGGCAAGACGTGTCGTCGTGACCGAGGGGGTCGGTGATGGGTGGGATCAGCAGCACCACGGAACGGGCGGTCGGCGATCTGGCAGTGATGCCACGCTTCACGCGGGACAGCGTCCTCGCGGTCCCGAAGGACCGAATGCCGGATCACGAGATGCTGCCGCAGTCGGCGTACCAGATCGTCCGGGACGAGGTCATGCTGGACGGCAACGCCCGGTTCAACCTGGCCACGTTCGTCACCACGTGGATGGACGACGAGGCGGACCGGCTGTACTCCGAGACGGTCGACAAGAACATGGTCGACAAGGACGAGTACCCGCAGACGGCAGAGATCGAGAGCCGGTGCGTGCTGATGCTCGCCGACCTGTGGAACGCCCCGGACGCGGCCGACGCGATCGGGACGTCGACGACCGGAAGCTCCGAGGGCTGCATGCTCGGCGGACTGGCGCTCAAACGGCGCTGGCAGCACGCCCGGCGCGCCGCGGGCCTGCCGGCCGACCGGCCCAACCTGGTGATGGGCCAGAACGTGCAGGTCGTCTGGGAGAAGTTCGCCGAGTACTGGGACGTCGAGCCGCGGTACGTGCCACTGGAGGGTGACGACCTCTACCTGACCGCCGACCGGGCCCTGCCGTTCGTGGACGAGAACACCATCGGGGTGGTCGTGGTGCTCGGTTCGACGATGGAAGGCAGTTACGAGCCGGTCGCCGAGATCTGCGCGGCCCTGGACGACCTGGAGCAGCGGACCGGACTGTCGGTGCCGGTGCACGTCGACGCCGCGTCCGGTGGCTTCGTGGCTCCCTTCCTGCAGCCTGACCTGGTGTGGGACTTCCGGCTGCCGCGGGTGGCCTCGATCCAGGCGTCGGGTCACAAGTTCGGGCTGGTCTACCCGGGCGTCGGCTGGGTGCTGTGGCGGCACAGCCAGAACCTGCCCGAGGAGCTCGTCTTCAAGGTGAACTACCTCGGCGGAGACATGCCGACGTTCGCGCTGAACTTCTCCCGGCCCGGCGCGCAGGTTCTGCTGCAGTACTTCCAGTTCCTGCGACTCGGCCGGGACGGCTACCGGCGGATCCAGCAGACCTGCCAGGACGTCGCCGTCCACCTCAGCGACGCGATCAAGGAGATGCCCGCGTTCGAACTGGTCTCGGACGGGCGCGACCTGCCGGTCTTCGCGTTCCGGCTGGCCGACGGCATCACGAAGTACACGGCGTACGACGTGTCCCGGAAGCTGCGCGAGCGGGGCTGGCTGGTGCCGGCGTACACGATGCCGCCGAACCGGGAGGACCTGGTCGTCCTGCGAGTGGTCGTGCGCAACGGGTTCAGTCACGACATGGCCGAACTCTTCCTGCGGGACCTGCGGGTCGGGGTCGAGTGGCTCGACGGGCTGGCGTCCCCAATGCCGCAGGAGGAGGCACCGGCCGGGTTCCATCACTGACCGGCTGACCCGGACCGAACAGGAGAATCTCCATGCCACCTGCCGATATGGACGCGCTGGTCATCTTCGGTGCGACCGGTGATCTCGCGAAGCTGGAGACGTTTCCCGCCCTGGTCGGACTGGTCGACCGGGGCGTGCTCGACGTGCCGATAGTCGGGGTGGCCAAGAGCGGCTGGGGACTCGACCAGTTCCGCGCTTACGCAGAGGCGTCGTTGCGGGCCAACGGGATCGATCCGGCCACCCCCGCCGCGGCCGCCATGCTCGGCCTGCTGCGCTACGTCGACGGCGACCTCGGCGACGATGCGACGTACGCCGCGATGGCCGACGAGATCGGCGCCGGCGGACGGGCGCTGTTCTACCTCGAGGTGCCGCCGCCGCTGTTCGGCCGGATCGCCGAGGGGATCGCGACCGCGGGCAAGGCCGACGGTGCCCGGGTGATGGTCGAGAAGCCGTTCGGCACCGACCTGGCCAGCGCTCAGCAGCTCAACGCGACGATGAACCGGGTGTTCCCCGACGACGCGATCTACCGGGTGGACCACTGGCTCGGCCTGGACCCGCTGGAGAACGTGCTGTTCGCCCGCTTCGCCAACTCGGTGATCGAGCCGTTGCTCAGCCGCGACCACGTGGAGAGCATCCAGATCACCATGGCGGAGAGCTTCGACGTCGCCGACCGGGGCAGCTTCTACGATCGCACCGGCGCGATCCGCGACGTGCTGCAGAACCACATGCTGCAGGTGCTCGCGAGCGTCCTGGCCGACCCGCCGGGCCGCCTCGACGACGCCGCCTGGCGGGCGCAGAAGACCGCGGTCATCAGTGCGCTCAGCCCGCTCACCGCGGAGGACACGGTGCTCGGGCAGTACGAGGGCTACCACGACGTCGCGGGTGTCGATCCGCAGTCGCGGACCGAGACCTACGTAGCGGCCCGGCTCGCCCTGGACACCTGGCGCTGGGCCGGCGTGCCGATCGCGATCCGCGCCGGGAAGTGCATGCCGGTCACCGCGACCGAGGTGGTGATCCGGTTCCGCCGTCCGCCGCAGGACTTCTTCCGGCTGGGGCCTGCCGTGCACTCGAACCAGCTGCGGTTCCGGATCTGGCCGGAGAGCCAGGTCGCGATCACCCTGACCGGCAAGAAGCCCGGCGCCGGCTGGACCCCGCAGGCCGAGGACCTCACGTTCGCCGAGGCGCCGGGATCCGACCAGCGACCGTACGACCGGCTGATCGGGGCGGCGCTCGCGGGCCGGCAGGCGCTCTTCGCCGCGCAGGACACGGTCGAGGCCGCCTGGCGCGTGGTCGAGCCGGTGCTCGGTGACGTCGTACCGGTCATCACGTACGCCAAGGGCAGTTGGGGGCCGAAGGAGGCCGGCGCCCTGCTGCCGCACGACGTGAGCTGGCACGACCCGGCCGGCTGAACCAGATCATCCGGCGTGGGTGATTCGTCCGGTCCGCAGGGGCCGAAGGCTGGACAGACGGCAACCGGACCAGGAGGCGACCCTGATGGCCGACTATCCACCCATCGCCGAGCACGGACTGATCGGCGACCTGCAGACCGCTGCGCTGGTGACCACCGACGGATCGATCGACTGGTTCTGCTGCCCGAGGTTCGACTCGCCGAGCATCTTCGGCGCGTTGCTCGACCACGAGCGCGGTGGTTCCTTCCGGGCCCGGGTGATCGGCGCCGAGGTCAGCAGCCGCCAGCTGTACTTCCCGGACACCGCCGTTCTGGTCACCCGGTTGATGACCGAGGACGGCGTCGGCGAGGTCGTCGACTTCATGCCGCCGAGCGGCAAGCAGCCCACCGACAACCACCGGATCATGCGGATGGTGCGCTGCGTGCGCGGCCGGATCAGGTTCGAGCTCGACATCCAGCCACGGTTCGACTACGGCCGCACACCGCACGAACTGCGGCTGATCGACCCGGGCGCCGTCTTCGTGACCGACGACCTGAGCCTGACCCTGCACGTCGTCCGTGAGCCCGGTGACGAGCGGCTGGCCCGGGCCCGGGCGGACGGTGGCGACATCCACGTCGACATCGAGATGACGGCCGGGCAGACCCGAGGACTGGTGCTGGAGACGGCGGCCGACGGTCCGCCGCGGGAGATCAGGGTCGCGGAGTTCACCGCGATGTTCGACGACGCGGTGCGCTTCTGGCGGGACTGGCTCTCCACGTCGACGTACACCGGCCGCTGGCGGGAGATGGTGCAGCGCTCGGCGATCACGCTGAAGCTGATGACCTACGCGCCCACCGGCGCGCTGGTTGCCGCACCCACCGCCGGCCTGCCCGAGCAGGTCGGCGGAGAGCGCAACTGGGACTACCGCTACACGTGGGTGCGGGATGCGTCGTTCTCCGTGTACGCGCTGCTCGGCATGGGTTTCACCCAGGAGGCGGCCGAGTTCTGCGCGTGGCTGCGGGAGCGCGTGCACGAGCAGACCGCGGGACCGGGCGGGCCGCTCAACATCATGTACCGCGTGGACGGCTCGTCCGATCTGACCGAGGAGTCCCTGGACCACCTCGCCGGGTACCGCGGCTCCCGTCCGGTGCGAATCGGCAACGGCGCCTCGGAGCAGCTACAGCTGGACATCTTCGGTGAGGCGCTGGACAGCATCTACTTCGCGGACCAGCACGGTATCGAGCTCGACCACCATGGCTGGATCGCCCTGCGTGGCATCGTCGACTGGCTGGCCGACAACTGGGACCGGCCGGACGAGGGCATCTGGGAGACCCGCGGCGGGCAGAAGAACTTCACCTACGGCCGGGTGATGAGCTGGGTCGCCTTCGACCGGGCCATCCGGCTGGCCGCGAAACACGGCCGCCCGGCGGACCTGGAGCGCTGGGCGAACAGCCGGGACGCGATCTACCAGCAGGTGATGCAACGCGGCTGGAACGAGAAGATCGGCGCCTTCGTACAGCACTACGACGACACCGTCCTCGACTCGTCGATGTTGCGGATGGCAACGGTCGGCCTGATCGCGCCGAACGACCCGATGTGGCAGTCCACGCTGGACGCGATGAACGCGGAGCTCGTCACCGACAGCCTGGTCTACCGCTACGACCCGGCCGCGTCGCCGGACGGGCTCGCGGGCGACGAAGGCACGTTCTCGCTGTGCACCTTCAGCTACGTCGACGCCCTGGCCCGGGCGGGCCGGCTCGAGGACGCACGGCTCATCTTCGAGAAGATGCTCACCTACGCCAACCACGTGGGGCTGTACTCCGAGGAGATCGGCCTGACCGGCGAGCAGCTCGGCAACTTCCCGCAGGCCTTCACGCACCTGGCGCTGATCGATGCGGCGATCACCCTGAACGCGGCGCTGGACCAGGCCCGATCCACCGCGCCGAGCCACACGCTATAATACCAGTTGTGTAACTGGTTTTACTCATGACAGCTGGTCACGGTTTGGGTGATCTGTCCGATTTCCGGGCTGCCAGGCCTTCTCTGTCGACTGCGGTGGTGTCACACTCACTCGCCAGGACGGTGGTTGGGAACCTTCGGGGATCCGGGAGGCCGGGTGCTGGCGGCGAAGAACCTCGAGGTCGTCTACGACGACGTGATGCTGGTGCTGCGGGGGGTCGGTCTCGAGGTCCCGCAGGGCCGGATCGTCGCCCTGCTGGGGGCGAACGGGGCCGGCAAGTCGACGCTGCTGCGCGCACTGTCCGGCCTGCTCGACGTGCACGAGGGCGAGGTCCGGCGCGGCTCGATCACGCTCGACGGCGAGCCGATCCACGGCTACGGCGCCAGCCGGATCGCTGCCCTGGGCATCAAACAGGTGATGGAGGGCCGCCGGATCCTGGCCGACCTGACCGTCGAGGAGAACCTCCGGATCGGCGGCCACGTCAGCCCGCGCTCGGTCCGGCGGAACCTGGACCGCACCTACCAGCTGTTCCCGGTGCTGGCCGACCGGCGCCGCAAGCTGGCCGGCTACCTGTCCGGCGGGGAGCAGCAGATGCTGGCGATCGGCCGGGCGCTGATGTCCGACCCGAAGTACCTGCTGCTGGACGAGCCGAGCCTCGGCCTGGCGCCGATGATCGTGCGGCAGATCCGGGACGTGATCGTGCAGATCAACCAGCAGGGGACCACGGTCCTGCTGGTCGAGCAGAACGCCGCGATGGCGTTGTCGATCGCCGAGCACGGCTACGTGCTGGAGAACGGCGCGATGGTGATGGACAAGCCCGCGGCCGACCTGCTCGCCGACGGCGACGTCCGCGAGTTCTACCTCGGCCTCGGCGCGGAGGGTACGGCGAAGTCGTTCCGCAACGTGAAGCACTACCGCCGCCGGAAGCGGTGGTTGTCGTGAACGAGCGTAGCGAGTTCACCGTCAAGCACAGCCGGCCTTGTGCCTCATCCGCGCCCGGAGCGAAGCGAGGACGTGGATGAGTCTGACCGAGGCGCGGCAGAGCGAGAGCACGCAGGAGTCCACCCCGGTGCTCGACTTCGCGGACGTCGTCCTCACCTTCGACGGCGTGACCGCGCTCAACGGCGTGAGCTTCACCGTGAACCCGGGCGAGCTGTTCGCGGTGATCGGCCCGAACGGCGCCGGCAAGACCTCGATCTTCAACGTGCTCTCCGGTGTCTACCGGCCGCAGCGCGGGACCGTCCGGTTCGGCGAACACGACCTGATCGGCCGCCGCCCGCACGCGATCGCCCGGCGCGGCATCGCCCGTACCTTCCAGAACATCGAGCTGTTCTCGAACCTGACCGTGCTCGACAACCTGATGCTCGGGCGGCACCACCATCACCCGTATGGCGTCCTGGCCGCGCTCGTGTGGCTGGGCAAGGCCCGCCGCAACGAGCGCGCGAATCGCCGCGCGGTCGAGGAGATCGTCGACTTCCTCGAGCTCGCGCAGTGGCGGCGGCTCCCGGTCGGCCTGCTCCCGTACGGCGTCCAGAAGCGGGTCGAGCTCGGCCGGGCGCTCGCGTCGGAGCCGAAGCTGCTGCTGCTGGACGAGCCGGTCGCCGGGATGAACCTGGAGGAGACCGAGGACATGGCCCGGTTCATCCTCGACATCCGCGACGAGCTCGGCCTGCCGATGGTCATGGTCGAGCACGACATGGGCCTGGTAATGGACCTGGCCGACCGGATCATGGTGATCGATTTCGGCAAGCCGATCCGGACCGGGACCCCGCAGGAGGTCGCGACCGACCCCGAGGTGGTCCGCGCCTACCTGGGCGAGGAGCACAAGGTGGAGCGGTCATGACCGCCACGATCGCCACCCGGGTCCAGGAGCGGGCGAAAACGACACCGCACGTGATCGCCTTGCGGGAAAAGGATCTGGGCATCTGGCAGCAGGTCAGCTGGGAGCGGTACTGGGACACCGCCGCGCTCGTCGGCCACGCCTTGCTTGCCCTCGGCATCGAGCCGGGCGACCGGGTGGCGATCCACTCGGAGAACCGCCGCGAGTGGCTCTACACCGACGTCGGCACGGTCGCCGTACGCGCCGCGACCGTCGGTCTCTACCCGACCAACCCGGTCGCCGAGGTCGGCTACCTGCTGCGGCACTCGGGCGCCAAGGTGCTGATCGCGGAGGACCAGGAGCAGGTCGACAAGGCGCTCGCGATCGACGACCTGCCCGACCTCGAGCACATCGTGTACGTCGAGCCCCGCGGCATCCGCTACCGGTACGACGACCCGCGGCTGATCGCCTGGCCCGACTTCCTTGCCATCGGCCACGAGCACCGCGAGGCGAACCCGGACGCCGTCGCGCACCGGATGGAATCGGCTCGGGCCGACGACGTGGTCACGCTGATCTACACCTCCGGGACCACCGGCCCGCCGAAGGGCGTGATGCTGACCGCCGCGAACGTCGACTTCGCCATCCAGGAGCTGGTCGAACGCGGCGGCTTCACCGCGCCGCCGCCGTCACCGCGCGACAGCGTGCTGTCCTACCTGCCCCTGTGCCACGTGGCCGAGCGGATCTTCAGCTGCTGGTTCGGCGCCGGCGCCGGCGTCTGCGTGCACTTCGCCGAGTCGATCGAGACCGTCGCGACCAACCTGCACGAGGTCCAGCCGAGCATCCTGTTCGGCGTCCCCAGGATCTGGGAGAAGATCGCGGCCGGTGTCCAGATCCGGATCGGGTCCGCGGACCCGGTGAAGCGGATGATCGGCGGTTACTGGCTGCGCCGCGCCGACTGGATCGGCGGTGTCCTCGCGGCCAACGACGGACGTCATACCCCTGCCTCCAAGGCGGTGTACGCGATCGGCTGGCTGTTCTGCTACCGAGCGCTGAAGGACCGCGTCGGACTGCGCAAGGTCCGGTACGCCGCCTCCGGGGCGGCGCCTATCGCGCCCGAGGTGCTGCGGTTCTTCATGGGGCTCGGCCTGCCGATGCACGAGGTGTACGGCATGACCGAGAACACCGCCGTGGCGACGGCCAACCGGCCGGGCCGAGTCAAGGTCGGCACGGTCGGCGAGCCGCACCAGGGCGTCGAGGTGAAGGTCGACGAGCTCACCGGCGAGATCCTCACCCGGCATCCCGGCACCTTCGCCGGCTACTGGCAGGACCCCGAGGCGACCGCGAAGGTGATCGACGCCGACGGCTGGCTGCACACCGGCGACGTGGGGGAGTGGGTCGGCGGCACGCACCTGCGGATCACCGACCGGATGAAGGACATCATCATCACCGCGGGCGGCAAGAACGTCGCCCCGTCGGAGATCGAGAACGCGCTGAAGGCGTCGCCGTACATCAAGGAAGCGGTGGTGATCGGCGACCGGCGCAAGTTCCTGACCGCCCTGATCGGGATCGAGCCGGACACCGTCGGCCACTGGGCCCAGCTGCACCGGCTGCCCTACTCGACGTACGGCGACCTGTCCGCGAAGCCGGAGGTGGTCGCGCTGGTCCAGGGGGTCGTGGACGAGGTCAACGCGCGGTTCGCCACCGTCGAGCAGGTCCGGTCGTTCCGGCTGCTGCCGAAGCTGCTGGACCACGAGGACGGCGAGCTGACCGCGACCCAGAAGGTCAAGCGCAAGGCGGTCGCGGACACGTTCGCCGGCCTGGTCGACTCGATGTACGCCGGGGGTGGTGCGCGGTGAACGAGTTCGTCGCCACCGTCGTCCGCGGTCTCGGCCAGGGGGCGATCTACGCGCTGCTGGCGCTGGGGTTCGTGATCGTCTACAAGTCGATGCGGGTGATCAGCTTCGCCCAGCCGGCGTTCATGATGACCGGTGCGTTGCTGGTCGGCTACCTGGTGCTGGAGATGAACTTCTTCCTCGCCGTCCTGGTCGCGCTGCTGCTCACCGCGCTGCTCGGCGCCGGGGTGGAACGGCTGGCGCTGCGGCCGATGATCGGCAAGCCGGTGTTCGTGATCGCGATCATCACACTCGGCGTCGACATCGTCGTCCGCACGGTGGTGAACTCCTTCATCGGCCTCGACATCCGCCAGATGGGCGACCCGTGGGGCCTCAATCAGGTCGACGTACTCGGGGCGAAGATCGACCAGCGGCATCTGGCCACGCTGGTGACGACACTGATCGTGGTCGCCGTGCTGTTCGCGTTCTACCGCTGGTCGCGGACCGGGCTGGCGATGCGGGCGGCGTCGTCGGACCAGGAGGTCGCACTCGCGCAGGGGGTGTCGGTCGGCCGGGTGTTCTCCCTGTCCTGGGCGCTCGCAGCTGCCCTGGCCGCGCTGGCCGGAGTCTTCCTGTCGACCGGGATCGGTCTCGAGCAGAACCTCTGGCTGACGGCGCTGAAGGCGTTGCCGGTGATCATCCTCGGCGGTCTCGACTCCCTCGGCGGGGCAGTGATCGCCGGCCTCTCGATCGGCGTGGTCGAGGCCCTCGTCGGCAGCTACGGCGACAACCTGCACCCCGTCTTCGGCGGCGACTTCTTCCTGGTCGTCCCGTACCTCCTGATGCTCCTCGTCCTGCTGGTCAAGCCCTACGGCCTCTTCGGCACCAGAGAGGTGGAGCGCATTTGAGTCGGCCCCTGCTCTACCTGTCCTACAAGCAGGACATGTCGCTGCTGAACACACCGGCGAAGCGGGTGTGGACGCTAGTGCTTGTGGTGGTCGCGGTGTTGGTGCCGTTCCTGCTGACCGACGACCTGCTCGTCGTACTGGCGACTGCGTGTGCCGCGTCGATCGGGGCGATCGGGCTGAACATCGTCACCGGGTACGGCGGCCAGGTGTCGCTCGGTCATGCGTTCTTCCTGGGGATCGGGGCCTACACGGCAGCGGCATTGTCGGGCGACCCGGACAGCACCCGGCTGATCGGGTTCGGGATCACCTCGCTGCCGATCTGGTTGCTCGCCGCCGGGCTGGTCGCCGGGCTGGCCGGGTTGATCGTCGCGCCGCTGGCGGCCCGACTGCGCGGGCTCTACCTGGCCGTGGTGACGCTCGGACTGGTGTTCATCGGGGAGCACATCTTCAAGCACTGGAGGGAGTTGACAGGGGGAGTCGGGGTCGGGCGGCCGGCCGCCGTGCCGGAGTTGTTCGGGTTCCAGTTCGCCGTGGACGGCGCGACCTTCACCAAGGCGCAGAAGCTGTACCTGCTGATGCTCGTGCTGCTGGTGATCTTCGGCGTGCTGGCCCGGAACCTGGTCCGGTCCAGGATCGGCCGGGCGCTGGCCGCCGTACGGGACCGGGACCTGGCCGCCGAGGTGATCGGGGTCGACGTGACCCGGTACAAGATGATTGCGTTCGCGGTGTCGTCGTTCTACGCCGGCGTCGCGGGCGCGCTGCTGTACGTGATGATCGGCTTCGTCGAGCCGGGGTCGTTCAACCTCGGCATGTCGGTGCAGTACATCGCGATGGTGCTGATCGGCGGTGTCGCGACGATCTCCGGATCGGTGCTCGGCGCGCTGTTCATCACCCTGCTGCCGCGGGTCACCCGCGAGCTTCCGGCCGTGCTGCCGTTCATCAGCGCGAGCTCCACGGCCGGGGGCATCACGGTCTTCCAGGTCGAGACGATCCTCTACGGCCTGTTGATCATCGGCTTCCTGATCTTCGAGCCTCGAGGGCTGTTCGGGATCTGGATCAGAGTCCGCACCTACTGGAAGTCGTGGCCGTTCTCGCACTGAAGGAGTATCGATGAGCGTGCACAGGGGAATCGCCGTCGCCGTCGTGGCGGCGCTGGTACTGGTCGCGGGGTGCCGCAACGACGCCCCGGAGGCCCAGCAGGGCAGTTCAGGGGTCAAGTTCGACGTCGGGGTCACCTCCGAGCCGTGCCCGACGGCGGTCGACTCGTCGAAGGGCTGCATCTACCTCGGCTCGATCTCGGACCTCACCGAGGGCCCGTTCAAGGCCTTGGGGGTCCCGATCACCGAGAGCCAGAAGGCGTTCTGGAAGCGGGTCAACGAGGCCGGCGGGATCGGCGCGTTCGAGGTCGACGTGTCCAAGTACACCAAGGACAACAAGTACAACCCGCAGATCCACAACGAGGTGTACGCCGAGATCAAGCCCGACGTGCTCGGACTCGCGCAGACCCTCGGCTCGCCGACCACCGCGGCGATCCTGGGCGACCTCAAGTCCACCGGGATGATCGGCGTACCGGCGTCCTGGACGTCGGCGTGGGCGTTCGAGGACGTGATCCTGGAGTCCGGCACGAACTACTGCTTCGAGTCGATGAACTCGGTCGACTTCGCGGTCGAGACGCTGAAGCCGAAGAGCGTCGCCGCGGTGCACTTCCCGGGTGACTACGGCGACGACGCCGCGGCCGGGACGAAGATCGCGGCCGAGGCCAACGGGCTGACCTTCACCGACATCCCGACCGCGCCGGGGCAGGAGAACCAGGGCGCGGCGATCCAGAAGCTGGTCGCGGCCAAGCCGGACCTGGTCATCCTGACCACCGGCCCGACCGAGGCGGCCACGATCGTCGGCGGCGCGGCCCAGAACGGGTTCAAGGGACAGTTCATCGGCACCAGCCCGACCTGGAACCCGGCGCTGCTGAAGAGCCCGGCCGCGCCCGCGCTGACCGCGCTCTACCGGCAGTCCGGGCCCTGGGCGCCGTACGGCGCGAACACGCCGGGGCACAAGGCGCTCGCCGAGTCGATCGACCAGACGACGTTCCGGGCGGCGCCGAACGACGGTTACACGGCCGGCTGGGTCTGGTCGTACCCGATGAAGGCGGCGCTGCAGAAGGCGGTCGATGCGAAGGACCTCACCCGCGCCGGGCTGCTGAACGCGGTGAAGTCGCTGGACACGGTGGACTACGAGGGGATGCTGCCGGCTGAGGCGGGCCGGTTCTCCGGGGAGCCGAACGACCGGGTGTTCCGGGCCAGCATCATCTCCAAGGTGGACCCGGCGGCGCCGACCGGCGTCACGGTGGAGCGGGACTTCTTCACCGGGAAGACCGCGACCGCGCACGAGTTCTCCAAGCCCTGCTACCAGTAGTCGGCTGAAAATCTCCCTCGCTTCGCTCGGCGTAGGGGAGGAGGCGGCACCCGCGACGGTGAAAGTCGCGGGTGCCGCGGCGCGCGGTTCGCCTTGTCGATGTCTGTCGTTCACCGTACGTTCATCTCTGTTCGGCAGATCCTTTCCGCCCACGAGGAGGCCACTCACCGTGTCCGTTGAGCACAATCCCCTGTCCCGGCGGCAGTTCGTCGCCCGAGCGGCCGCGGCGGGCGTCGCGGTCAGCGTCGCGGGCTCCGTCGAGGCGCTCTACACCGCCCAGCCCGCGCTCGGCACGTCCGGCCCGAAGATCGGCTACGGCCCGCTGATCGAGGACCCGAACGGCATGCTCGACCTGCCCCGCGGGTTCAGCTACAAGATCCTGTCCCGGGAGGGCACCGTCCGTCCCGACGGCCTGAAGACGCCCAGCCGGTTCGACGGCATGGGCGCCTTCCCGGACCGGCACGGCGGCTCGCGCCTGGTCCGCAACCACGAGTGCAGCCCGACCGCCACGATCAAGGTGGTCGCACCGCCGGAGCGCACCTACGACCCGGGCGGCGCGGGCGGCACCAGCACGCTGGTGGTGGACAAGCACAACCACGCCGAGAAGGAGTTCGTCAGCCTCGGCGGGACCGCCATCAACTGCTCCGGCGGCATCACGCCGTGGCGCACCTGGCTGACCTGTGAGGAGACCGAGGCCAAGGCCGGCGACACCGGCTACACCAAGGACCACGGCTTCATCTTCGAGGTCGACCCGTACGACGACCGCCGCAACGTGGACCCGACGCCGCTGAAGGCGATGGGCCGGTTCCAGCACGAGGCGGTCGCGATCGACCCGGCGACCGGGATCGTGTACGAGACCGAGGACGCGTTCGTCGCGCCGCTCGGCGGCTTCTACCGGTTCCTTCCGAACCGTCCGCGCGGTGGATGGGGTTCGCTGCGGGCGGGCGGGGAGTTGCAGGCCATGCACATCCCGGACCTGCCGGACCTGTCCGTCGTCCAGGAGGCCGGGGCCGAGTTCGGCGGCGTGCAGTGGATCAAGGTGCCGGACCCGCTGGCGACCACGCAGTCGGTCCGCGCGCAGGACTACGGCAAGCCGATCACCGGCGGCTACAAGCTGGAAGGCTGCTGGTGGGGCACCCGGGACCGGTGCGTGTACTTCGTCTCGTCGTTCGCGCGGACCGAGCTCGGCCCGAAGGTCGACCACGACGGCCAGGTCTGGCGCTACGACCCGCGCAAGGCGACGCTGCGCCTCGAGGTGATCTTCACCCGGCCGTCGCCGGGCTCCGACGACCCGGAGTTCGATGCCCCGGACAACATCACGATGTCGCCGTACGGCGGTCTGATGATGTGCGAGGACGGCCTCGGCGAGCAGCACATCCTCGGCACCACCGAGGACGGCGAGGTGTTCAAGTTCGCCCGCAACCGGGTGAACAACGGCACGCCGGAGGACCCGGAGTTCGGTGAGCTGGCCGGGGCCGGCTTCTCCGCCGACGGCCGGACGATGTTCTTCAACGTCTACACGCCGGGGATCACGTACGCGGTCACCGGCCCGTGGCGTCGACGGCGGTGACGTACACCCAGGCGCCGTCCTCGCGGACGAACCGGCTGTTCTCCTGCTGGTGCCCCGTCCGGCCGCCGAGCCGGTAACTGGCCCGGAACTCGACGGTGCCGGTGGTGTGGAAGGGGCTGCCGTCGGTGCTGCCGAGGATCTCGAGACCCGTCCAGCTGATGTCTTCATCCAGGTGGAGCTCGGCTGGACGGGTTTCGGCCGACCAGGTGCGGAGCAGGTACGCCGTGTCGCCGACGACGAAGGCCGAGTAGCGCGAGCGCATCAACTGCTCGGCGGTGGTCGCCGTACCGCCTTGGTGGAGAGGGCCACAGCAGTCGGCGTACGAGGCGCCGAGCCCGCAGGGACAGGGCGAGGTGCGCCTGGCCATCAGGCGTCGCCGGGGAAGGCGACCGGCGCTCCACCCCACGCGAGCTGGGCGCTCGCGGCGGCCAGCAGGCTCTGGATCGCGAAGACCCGGACCGCCGGCTGCTCGGCCGCCTCGACGAGGTCGCCGTACACGGCTGCCAGCCGTCGCTCGATCAGCAGGACCAGCGCCGAGGCCGTCGCCGTGTTGGAGACCACCTGCGGCAAGTCGTACGCCGCCTCGGCGGCCACCGGGGTCTCGCCGGCCGCGACCACGAGCGCCGACAGCCGGTCGCGGTTGCGCCGGTGCTGGTCGTAGGTGTCGGTCGCCGCCCGGAAGCGAGCGCCACTCAGCTTGCCGCCGGCGACACCCACGCCGTACATCGCCGCGTGCTCACCGGCGAGCGCCGCTTGGAGTGCCTCGACCTCCGTCACTGGTGCTGTGCTTTCATCGTTGGGCCTTCTTCTTCGGGGTGAGCGTGGTGGCCAGTTGGGTCTCGGCCGCGGCGATCATCGCGAGCAGGCGGGCGGGCGATCCGGCCAGCTTGGCGGCTGCTGCGGCGTGTGCGGTCGCGGCGGCCTTCTCCTGCCTCGCCAGCTCCGCGAGGGCCGCCTGCGACGAGGCGGGAACGACCGGCGCCTCGCCGGCCGCCGCCTGTACGCCCGCGGTCTCCTTGAGCCGGGCCAGGTGCGCGGCGTGGTACTTCGAGCCGGCCGCGAGCTGGGTACGGAGCGCGGGGAATTTCCGCGTCATCGAGGCGTAGCGGAGTGACAATTGAGTCACCTGGGCGGCCGCCGTACTGAGTGCCGCGACGACCACCGGGTCGGTGCTGGGTGTCTCCTCGGCAGGCTGACCCGATTTCGAGTCGTTCGCGGCGCCCGGCGTACCGGAGCTGCTCGGGCCGTCGTCGCACCCCGCCAGTACGACGGCGCCCGGCAGCAGGGCTGCGGTCGTCAGGGCGAGTCGGCGCGACACGCGGACAGGTTCGTTCGGCACGGCGGAACGATACCTGGTGACGGGCCGGTGACCGGCCTGGGACGAGGCGGTGACGTGCACATCGTCGCGGGCCGGATATGGTGGGCTACTGCCCTCGGTCGGATCGCCGGGGTGCGGAACGGGTGCACAACTGGAGAGAGGCAGGTCAACCTGTGAGCCGAAAGACTGACCACACGGACACCTCGAGCCTCGAGAACTTCCTGCGGCCGATCGTGGAGCAGTTCGGCTGCGACCTGGAGGGCGCCGAAGTCACGCCTGCGGGCGGCCGTCGGCGGCAGCTGCGCGTGCTCGTCGACCGGGACGGCGGGATCAGCATGGACGACGTCGCCGAGGTTAGCCGGGCCATCTCCAAGGCACTCGATGCCGACGACATCATGGGCGACGGCGCCTACTACCTGGAGGTCTCCAGCCCGGGCGTCGACCGGCCGCTCACCCTGCCCCGGCACTGGCGGCGCAACGTCAGCCGGCTGGTCGCGGTCACGCTGACCTCGGGCGGGAAGGTGACCGGCCGGATCAAGTCCGCCTCCGAGGAGGCGGCCGAGCTGGACGTGGACGGCACCGCGCGCACGGTCGCGTACGCCGACGTGGCCAAGGCCAAGGTCCAGATCGAGTTCAACCGGGCTGCCCCCGGCAACGACGAGGCTGCCCCAGGATCGAACGCCGCGGGCACGGTGGAGGAGAACTGACATGGACATCGACATGGCTGTCCTGCGGTCACTGGAACGGGAGAAGGACATCTCCCTGGACGTGGTCGTCGAGGCGATCGAGCAGGCGCTGCTGGTGGCGTACCACCGCACCGAGGGCGCCCAGCAGCACGCCCGGGCCGAGCTGGACCGCAAGACCGGGCACGTGACCGTCTACGCGCGCGAGTTCGCCGAGGACGGCACGCTGGCCCGCGAGTACGACGACACGCCCGCCGACTTCGGCCGGATCGCGGCCACCACGGCCAAGCAGATCATCCTGCAGCGGCTGCGCGACGCCGAGGACGAGGTCCGGTACGGCGAGTTCTCCGGCAAGGAGGGCGACATCGTGTCCGGCGTCATCCAGCAGGGCCGCGACCCGCGCTCGGTGATGGTCGACCTCGGCAAGATCGAGGCGGTGCTGCCGGCCCCGGAGCAGGTGCCGGGGGAGAAGTACGAGCACGGCGCCCGGCTGCGGGTCTACGTGGTCGGCGTCCGCAAGGGCTTCAAGGGCCCGCAGATCACGGTCAGCCGGACGCACCCGAACCTGGTCAAGAAGCTGTTCGCGCTCGAGGTGCCGGAGATCGCCGACGGAACGGTCGAGATCACCGCGATCGCCCGGGAGGCGGGGCACCGGACGAAGATCGCCGTCCGCACCCTGAACCCGTCGGTGAACGGCAAGGGCGCGTGCATCGGGCCGATGGGCCAGCGGGTGCGCAACATCATGCACGAGCTGCACGGCGAGAAGATCGACATCATCGACCACAGCGACGACCCGGCCACCTTCGTCGGGAATGCGCTGTCGCCGGCGCAGGTTACATCGGTGCAGGTCGTCGACGCCGCGGCCCGCGCCGCGCGGGTCGTCGTACCCGACTACCAGCTGTCGCTGGCGATCGGCAAGGAGGGGCAGAACGCCCGCCTCGCCGCCCGGCTGACCGGGTGGCGGATCGACATCCGGCCGGATACCGATGTGACTCGTGATGACGAGAAGGTAGACTGATCTCTCGGTCGGTCGACTGAGTCGCAACCACTCCCGAAGGATCACGTGACAGTGAGTGCGGAAGCGCGCCCTGGCAAGGCCAGGGAGCGTACCTGCATCGGGTGCCGGAAGCGGTGCAGTCCGGCTGACCTGCTGCGGATGACGGTTTCCGGAGGGCTTGTCCTCCCGGATCCCGCGCATCGGGCGCCCGGCCGCGGAGCGCACCTGCACCCGGTGGCCGAGTGTCTCGACCTCGCCGTGCGGCGCAAGGCGTTCCCGCGGGCCTTCCGGGCCCAGGGGCCGCTCGACGTGACCGCGGTGCGGGAGTACGTCGCGCAACGTGATAGGCAAGAAGCAGTGCAAACGGCGGCCAACCGGCCGTCCGCGGCGGTCTGACCGGACCGTCGTGACGACATGAAGGCGGGTCATCGACTCATGACCACTCGATGAGTGTCTACCGATGAGTGCAAAGCGATGAGCACGTACGTCAACTAACGGTCCGCGCCCAGGCTCGGACCAGAGGGAGAGTAGTGGCAAAGGTCCGGGTCTACGAGCTCGCGAAGGAGCTCGGAGTTACCAGCAAGGTCGTTCTGACCAGACTGAACGACATGGGCGAGTTCGTCCGGTCGGCGTCCTCGACGATCGAGGCGCCGGTAGTCCGTAGGTTGGCGGAGGAGTTCGAGAAGAACCCGCCGAAGAAGCGCGCAGCCAAGAAGGCCGCCGCCAGCACGTCCGCCGCGCCGCAGGCGACCGCACCGGTCGCGCCTGCCGAGCCGGCGAAGAAGGCCGCGCCCGCGGCTCCGGCCGAGCGCCCTGCGCCGGCCGCTCCGGCGACCCCGGCTCCGGTGGCCGCCGAGCCGACCGTGGCCGAGAAGGCCGAGGCCCCCGCGGCCCCGGCGAAGTCCGCCGCGCCGTCACCGAGCGCCCCGTCCCCGGCCAAGCCGGGTCCGCGGCCCGGCCGGAGCGCCGGGCAGCTCGGGCAGGTGGGCGGGGTCAGGCTTGGTGGCGGTCGGCCCG
>NZ_JBFAHB010000032.1:0-95648 GCF_040653975.1 Kribbella sp. NPDC050820 | reverse complement strand
CGCCGGGCTGGCACCCCAGCTGCACCAGCTCCCCCCCCGCGGGCCGTCACCCTCTGGCTGCCGCCCCTCGGCCAGTTCATAGTGGATGGGGGAAGGCCGGAGGGGGAACCGGCGTGGGGGAGGTGCACACTGATGCGCGTGATCAGAGCTACGTGTTCGATGTGTGGTCAGCAGGCAGAGACCGAAGAGGTGCCGCTGACCTGGGGAACCTCGGTGGAGAACGGCCGGAAGCTGGTGTACTGCGACCGCTGCACCAGGGAGAACGTTCGCAACATCGAGGGGAAGCTGGACTCGGTCTACTGGTAGGGCGAATTCCGGGCCGGGTGTCGATCCGGCGGTGATCCGTCCGACGCAGGAGTGAGAGCAAGAACTCCTGCGAAAGGACCGGATCAATGACAGTCACCGAGAGCGCGGCCGGAACGGCGACCCGGCGGCAGTGGATCGGGCTGGCCGTGCTGTGCCTCGCCACGCTGCTGGTGTCACTGGATCTGTTCGTGATGCTACTGGCTGTGCCCGCGGTGACCGCCGCGCTCGGCGCGACCGGCAGCGAGCAGCTGTGGATCCTGGACGTCTACGGGTTCATGGTGGCCGGGCTGATGATCACCATGGGCAACCTGGGGGACCGGATCGGCCGGCGCCGGCTGCTGCTGGCCGCCGCTGCGGTGTTCGGGGTCGCTTCGGTGGTGGCGGCGTACTCGACGAGTCCGGAGATGCTGATCGGTGCCCGGGCCGTGCTCGGGATCGCAGGTGCGGCGATCGCGCCGTGCACGCTGTCGCTGATCTCGACACTGTTCCCGGACGCGCGGCAGCGGGCGTCCGCGCTGGGTGTCTGGGCGGGCTGCTTCACGGTGGGCGCCATCGTCGGCCCGGTGCTGGGCGGGGTGCTGCTCGACCACTTCTGGTGGGGTTCGGCGTTCCTGATCGGCGTCCCGGCGATGGCGGTCCTGCTGGCGGTCGGGCCGTTCCTGCTGCCGGAGTTCCGCGACGAGCAGGCGGGCCGCCTGGACCTGGTGAGCGTGGTCCTGTCGCTGGCTGCGATCCTGCCGGCCGTGCACGGGCTGAAGCAGCTGGCCTCGCACGGCGTGAGTACGACGGCCGTCGGCGGGCTGGTCGTGGGCGCGGTGTTCGGTGTGCTGTTCGTACGGCGGCAGCGGCGGCTTGCTGACCCGCTGGTCGACGTGCGGCTGTTCACCCGCCGGACGTTCGCGGTGACGTTGGGCAGCATGATGACGTACTCGATGCTGTCGGGCGGCGTGATGGTGTTCGTCGCGCAGTACTTCCAGCTGGTGCAGGGGATGACGCCGCTGGCCGCGGGGATCGCGCTGGTGCCGGGCATGGTGACGTCGACGGTGGCGTTCCAGCTGGCGCCGCGGCTGGCCCGCCGGATCCGCCCGGGCGTGCTGATCCCCGGCGGGATCGCGTTCACGGTCGTCGGGATGGCGGTGATGAGCCAGGCGGAGTCGACTGCCGTCCTGGTCGTCGCGTTCGCCGTGGAGTGCATCGGCGCTGCGCCGCTGGTGACGCTGGGCACCAACCTGGTGATCGGGTCGGTGCCGCCGGAGAAGGCCGGCGCGGCTGGTGCGCTGACCCAGACCTCGAACGAGTTCGGCTACTCGCTCGGAATCGCCGTACTGGGCAGCGTGGTCGCTGCGACGTACCGCAGCCAGATGGACGGGCAGGGCGGCAGTTCGCTCGCCGAAGCGCCGACCGCCGTACTGGATGCTGCTCGCGAGGCCTTCACCGACGGTCTGCACGCGGCGGCTGGGATCACTGCGGTCGCCCTGACCGTCGTCAGCATCCTGCTGGCCCGCACGCTCCGGTCAGTGCCTGCGCTTGACCAGCCCTAGTCGCGGGTGAAG
Source organism: Kribbella sp. NPDC050820 (assembly GCF_040653975.1). Classification (NCBI taxonomy): domain Bacteria; kingdom Bacillati; phylum Actinomycetota; class Actinomycetes; order Propionibacteriales; family Kribbellaceae; genus Kribbella; species Kribbella sp. NPDC050820. Next base: position 93,789 of record NZ_JBFAHB010000032.1, on the reverse strand, counting down.
CCCGGGAGGAACTCGTCCAGGACGGAGCGGAACGGCGCCTCGGCCTCGAGCTGGGACAGTACGGCGACGCCGCCGATCCACACGCGGTGGATCAGCAGGTACGACGGCGGCAGGTTGAGCTTGAGCGCCAGCGACGCGTTCGGGCTGCGGAAGTCGCTGGTCCGGTTCGCCTGCTCGCGCATCCAGGCGCGGCTGAACTGGAACGTCTCCGTCCGGGCCGGCTCGGCGAACGGCCGCAGGTAGTCCATCAGCTGGTCCGGGTCGATCTCCATCCGGGGCTTGATGAACCCCTCGGCCCGCAGGCCGTCGCGGACCGCGGTTCCGTCACCGGCCAGCGAGATGCTCAGCAGCCGCCCGATCGCCGGCGGCAGCCCGTCCGGCAGCCGGGCGCACAGCCCGAAGTCGACCACGCCGAGGCGGCCGTCCGGCATCACCCGGAAGTTCCCGGGATGCGGGTCGGAGTGCAGCAGGCCGGCCAGCCTCGGGCCGCTGAACATGAACCGGACGTACTTCAGCCCGATCTCGTCCCGCTCCTGCTTGGTGCCGTCGGTGATGTACGACGACAGCGGCCGGCCCTCGATCCACTCCGACACGATGACGCTGGGGGAGTGCTTGATGACCCGGGGGACGACGAACTCCGGGTGGCCCTTGAAGGCGTCGGCGTACTGCTGCTGGGCCTGCGCCTCGCGGTCGTAGTCGAGCTCCTCGCCGATCCGCTCCTGGAGCTCGGCGACCAGCGGCTTCATGTCCAGCCCGGGGACCAGCGTGCCGAACGTCCGGGCGAACCGGCCGAGCTGGCGCAGGTCCGCGCGCAGCGCCTCGGCGGCGCCCGGGTACTGCAGCTTGACCGCGACCTCGCGGCCGTCCTTCAGCGTGCCGCGGTGCACCTGGCCGATCGACGCGGCCGCGGCGGGCAGGTCGTCGAACTCCTCGAACCGGTCCCGCCAGCGCCGGCCAAGCTCGCGCGACAGGATCGTGTGAACGGTCGACGCCGGCATCGGCGGTGCGGAGTCCTGCAGCTTGGTCAGCGTCGCCCGGTACGGCGCCGCGAGCTCCTCCGGCATCGCCGACTCCATCAGGCTGAGCATCTGCCCGAACTTCATCGCGCCGCCCTTGAGCTCGCCCAGGACGGCGAACAGCCGGTCGGCGGTCTGGCGCTGGAACTCGGCGATCACGGTCTCGGCGGGTGCACCGCCGATCCGCTTGCCCAGCCCGACCGTGGCTCGCCCGGCGGCGCCGAGCGGCAGGCTGGCAAGTTTCGCGGTCCGGCTCAGCGCCTTACGAGGGAGGTCCGACACCCTCCCATTCTGTCCGGTCGCCCAAGCCCGGCCCCGGCCGGGTGGCCCGGCGGGTCCGACGGCCCTCCGGGAAGGACGAGGGGCGGCGTCCGGCACGGGTGTGCCGGGCACCGCCCCACGACTTGGTGCGTCAGGCCTTGCCGAGGATCCGGTTCAGGTTCGTACCGCACTCGGGGCACTTGGCCTTGGCCATGCGCGTGCCCTTGTCGTTGACCTTGACCTCGCCGTCGGCGGTGCGCTTGGCCTTGCACTTGACGCAGTAGAACTCGCCGCTCCAGGTCTCTGCCATGAGGGCCCTCTCCTTGCTCTGAATTTCAGCCCGGGGTTCTCACCCCAGGCAGTCGTGGATGCTAACGGCAGACCGTCCTGCCGTAGGCCGTTCGGCCCAGTCGGGATTCACCCTACGGCAGCCAGGCGCACGCTCAAGCGCACCTCCCCGTCCGAGCGCCGCTGGGATGACCCTAGGGAAGCCCTTTCCGAGCTGTCTGCCAGCGCAGAGCAGGCTCCCGGGGCGTCGCCTTCGGAACCGCTCGGCTTCCCCTCCGAACGGCCCCGGAGGCGGTCCGGGAGCCTGCTGACCCTGACGCTAGGAGGCGCGCGCGGCGCAGGCAAGGGCCGGTTGTCCACCCCTGTGGATAACCCTGTGTGCAACCTGTGGGACGCGCCGCCGTGCACTGTGGACGGGCAGGGGAACAGGATGTGAACAACCGGGATCGGCCGGCTCAAGATCTGGCGTCTGACCTGCGGAAACGTCGATTCACAGGATGTGGACGCAAGAAAGTTGTCGGATTCGGGGGGTACATTTCTGAGCCATGGCCGACTCTCCACCGCGCCCGATCCCGCCGTACGTGGATATCCGCCGCAGCAAGCGGCGCAAGCGGACCGTCAGCGCGTACCGGGACGGGGAGCGGGTGGTCGTGCTGATGCCCGACCGGCTGTCCGCCGCCGAGGAGGCGCGCTGGGTCGAGACCATGCTGGCGCGGCTGGACAAGCAGCGCAGCCGATCCCGCGTGTCGGACGAAAAATTGTTGGCCAGAGCACACGAACTCGCGTGTCGTCATCTGCCGGAAGTGCCCGAACCTGCGTCTGTGAGGTGGGTTTCGAACCAAAACAGACGGTGGGGCTCCTGCACTCCGGCGGACCGGTCGATCCGGTTGTCGACCCGGCTGCAGGCGATGCCGGGCTGGGTCGTGGACTACGTCCTGATCCACGAGCTGGCCCACCTGGTCGAGCCGGCCCACAACGCCGCCTTCTGGGCGCTGGTCCACCGCTACCCCAAGGCCGAGCGCGCCGAGGGCTACCTGGAAGGCGTCTCGGCCGCCTCCTCCCTGAACCTCGACGACTTCTGAGCACCACCCTGCGCACCCGGCTCCTCACGGCGTGGTTTCCTGCAGGGCGCTCCCCCTACGGCGGTGTGGTTTCCCGCAGGGGAGGGGTGGGGTTTCCCTCAGGGTGAACTCGGTGGCTTCCTGCATGGTGGCGACCACCCTCCTGCGACCAGGCTTTTGACCTGTAGCCAGCGCCACGCCAGGTGCGCTGAGTGGGGCGCCGGAGGGGGCGCAGAGGGGCAGGGAATGTATGGCCAGGGGACAGATCACGGTGCGGATGGCGCGCTGGAGTGCCACCCATCCGTGGCGGGCGATCGCGATGTGGGTGGTCGTGGTGATCGCCTGTTTCGCCGTCGGCTCGGTGACCGGAACCAAGGAGTCCGACGGCGACGGTGACATCGGCGAGGTGACCCGCGCGGACAACATCGTGAAGTCCGGCAACTTCGCCGACCCGGACGTGGAGAGCGTGCTGATCACCTCGCCGTCCGGGACGCTCGACCAGGCCGAGGCGGCCAAGGCGGCGGGTGTGGTGATCCAGCGGATGCGCGCCCTCGGTGGGGTCGCGGAGGTCGCTCAGCCGATGCCGTCGCCGAACAAGGACGCCCTGATCGTCAGGGTCACCCTGAAGGACGGAACCGATGACAACCGTGTGCAGCCGCTGCTCGACACCACCGCCCAGGTCCAGCAGCAGTATCCGAACCTCCGGATCGAGGAGGTCGGCGGCCTGTCCATCGGCAAGGCTCTGGACGAGACGCTCGGCAAGGACTTCAAGCGTGCGGAGATGTTCAGCCTGCCGGTGACACTGGCCATTCTCTTGGTCGCGTTCGGCGCGCTGATCGCGGCGAGTGTGCCGCTGGTGCTCGCGCTGTCCGCCGTCGCTGCCGCGATCGGTCTCTCCGCGGCTGCGTCCCAACTCGTCCCAGCCGTCGACGCGGTGAACAGCGTCATCCTGCTGATCGGTATGGCGGTCGGCGTCGACTACTCGCTCTTCTACCTACGCCGCGAACGTGAGGAACGCGCCAAGGGCAGGGGTCACGTCGACGCGGTCGAGATCGCCGCAGCCACCTCGGGGCACGCAGTCGTGGTCTCCGGCATGGCAGTCATCATCTCGATGGCCGGGTTGTTCCTGGCCCGTGACGCGGTGTTCTCGTCCTTCGCGGTCGGCTCGATCCTGGTCGTCGCCGTGGCCGTCGTCGGTTCGCTGACCGTGCTCCCCGCCGTGCTGGCGAAGCTCGGTCGCTGGGTGGACCGGCCGCGGATCCCGTTCCTGTGGCGGCTGACTGCGAGCAAGGGGAAGCCGAAGTTCTGGCCGGCCGTGCTGAAGCCGGCGCTGAAGCACCCGGTGGCCACGCTACTGGTGTCGGTGACCGCGCTGCTCGCGGTTGCGTCGCCGGCGCTGGGGATGACGCTGAAGTTCCCGGGCACCGAGGACCTGCCGCGCGACACCGCGGTGATGAAGGCGTACGACCGGCTGACCGCGGCCTTCCCGAGCACGGGCACCAGCCACGAGGTCGCCGTCCGTGCTCCAGCCAACCAGCAGCCGGCCGTGGCGGCCGCGCTGGCCGAGCTGAGCAAGCGCACGCAGAACGACAAGCTCTACGCCCAGGACGGGCTCGAGGAGCCGCGGGTCTCCAAGGACGGCACGGTCACGGTGGTCGAGGTCGCCACGCCGTACGAGGGTGGAAGCCAGGAGGCGCGCGACTCGCTGACCAAGCTGCGCAAGGAGCTGATGCCGGAGACGGTCGGCAAGGTGCCGGGTGTCGAGTACGCCGTCGGCGGCTTCGTGGCCGCGGACGTCGACTACGCGGCGCACACGAAGTCGAAGCTCCCGCTGGTGATCGGGTTCGTGCTGCTGCTGACGATGATCGTGATGATGGTGACGTTCCGGTCGGTGGTGGTCGCGCTGACCGCGATCTTCCTGAACGTGCTGAGCGCGGGCGCGGCGTACGGGGTAGTGACGGCGGTGTTCCAGAACACCTGGGCCGAAGGGATCCTCGACTTCCGCTCGAACGGCGCGGTGGTCTCGTGGCTGCCACTGTTCCTCTTCGTGGTGCTGTTCGGCCTGTCGATGGACTACCACGTGTTCGTCGTCAGCCGGATCCGTGAGGCGGTGCTGCGCGGGGTGCCGACCAGGCAGGCCGTTGCCGAAGGCATCACCAGCTCCGCGGGTGTGGTCACCAGCGCGGCGGCGGTCATGATCGGTGTCTTCGCGGTGTTCGCGACGCTGAGCACGCTGGACATGAAGCAGCTGGGCGTCGGCCTGGCCGTCGCGATCCTGATCGACGCGACGATCATCCGCGCGGTCGTCCTGCCGAGCATCATGACCCTGCTGGGCAACGCGAACTGGTGGGCTCCGAAGTGGCTCCGCGGCCGCGAACCCAAGCACGCCGCCCCGGCGGCTCCGACCGAGGACGAGCGCGAGCTCACCCCAGTCGGCTGACAATTCCGCTACGACGCGAGCGCCCCACCAGACTATGGTGGGGCGCTCGCCTGTCGGACGAGGAGGCAGCGTGACGCAGCGGGCCGAGACGTTGGGGAAGTTGGCGGACCTGGTGCTGTCGGTGGAGCGTCCGCATCCGGTGCGGGTCGCGATCGACGGGTGTTCGGCGGCGGGCAAGACGACCCTTGCCGACGAGTTGGCCGAGGTACTGCGGGATCGCACCGAACGCGAGGTGATCCGCGTGGGGATCGACTACTTCAAGCGTGCGGTCGAGCTGCGGACGTCGTACCCGGTGGACTCGCCGGAGGGGTACTACCTCGAGACCTGGGACAACGAGGCGATCCGCGACCGGCTGCTGACTCCGCTCGGGCCGCGGGGCGATCGCCGGTACACGACCGGCCTGATGGACCCCTCCGCTCAGATCGTGCTCGACCGGCCGGCAGCGGTCGCGGCCGAGGATGCCGTGCTGCTGGTCGACGGAGCATTCCTGCAGCGGCCAGAGCTCGATGCTCATTGGGATCTGCGGATCTACGTGGACGTCACGTTCGACGAAGTGCTTCGTCGCGGCATCGCCCGGGATCAGGCCTGGATGCCGTCGGCCGAGGCGGCTGAGCATCGGTACCGCACCAAGTACATTCCGGGCGAGAAGCTCTACGTTGCGCAGGTGCAACCTCAGGCCCGGGCCGAAATCTTGCTCGACAACCAGGATCCGGCCGAGGTCAGGTTTGTCGGCGGGCTCGGTGGGTTGCGGCTTTGACTCTGCTTTGGCATTGGGGGGAGCAGAAGCGGCGCTGGGCGTTGCGCGAGACGTCGACGAAGACGCGGTCGCACTGAGGCGCCGCGCAGACGCCGAGGCGGCCGCCGAGGTCGCTGCCGATGGCGATCGCGAGACCGGCCGCGCATCCGGCCGCCCAGCCGTTGGCGAGTTCGTCGTTCGGTCCGTGGAAGTGCAGGCTCCAGGGCCGCTCCCGGCCGCGGTCCAACTGCGGGCGCGCGTTGGTGTCGAGCAGCAGCGCGTTGACCTCCGTGGCCGCCTGGTCGAAGTCGTCTGACTGCGCCGCCTCGAAGACAATCCGCATCCGGCCGGCCAGCTCGACGAGTCGCTCCGCGTCGGCCCGAGGTACGTCGGGACGCGGATACCCGATCGCGGTCAGCGCATCCCCGACAGCCTGCGCTGCATCGGTGGGCGCGGCGAAGGGCGAGCCGCCGGAATAGCCGGGCGTCAACCGGTTCACGTACTCCACCGCAGCAGCCAGCACGCTGCGCGTGTGACTATCAAAAGACACTTGACCGGTCACATGCATTCTCCGTACAGTCGATCTCGCGTGACTAACCATACCGCTTTAGATAGTCACGCAGGAGGAGATCGCCCATGAGCATCGCAGCCCAAGTGGTTCGTCCACGGCTGCCGGGAGCGGTGTGGGTGCTCGTGGTGGCCCGGGCCGTGAACCGGATCGGCGCGTTCACGTTGCCGTTCCTCGGAGTGGTGCTGACGGTCGAGTTCGGCGCCTCGCTGAGTGAGACAGGGCTGATTCTGGCGCTGTTCGGAGCGGCGACGATCCCGTCCCGGCTGCTCGGCGGCCAACTGGCCGACCGGCTGGGACGTCGCCGTACGATCGTCCTCGGCCTGACCGGCTGCGCCGTCGCGCAGACCTGGATCGCGGTCTCCCACCAGCTCTGGTCCGCGATCCTCGCCACTCTCCTGCTCGGTCTGGTCTTCGAGATCTACGAACCGCCCAGCCAGGCAACGATCGCCGACGTCACCGATCCTGCTGACCGGCCGGCGGCGTACGGCTTGCTCAGCGCCGCGATGGCGGCCGCCGGAGTACTCGCCGGTCTCCTCGCCGCGGCTTTGAGTCACTGGGACCTGCGGTGGTTGTTCGTCGCCGACGCCGCCACCTGCGCAGCCTGCGCGATCCTCGTCGCCCGCGCACTGCCGGCCGACGTACGACGAGACAGCGAGCGGGCGACCGTCACGGCGGTGTGGCGCGATCGCCGGTTGCTGCTCCTGCTCGCCGGCGGCACGGTGTTCGCCACCATCTACATGCAACTGGTGATCGGGATCCCGCTCACCCTGCTCGAACAGGGCCTGCCGAAGTCCGGCACCGGTTTCATCCTCGCCGTCTCGGCAGTCACCCTGATCGTTGCCCAACGCCTGCTCCGTGTGCAGCACCTGGACGATTTCCGCGCGCTGACGATCGGCTACGCCCTGGTCGCCATCGGTCTGGTGGTCAGCGCGTTCGCGCACAGCCTGACCGTCTTCCTGGCGGCCACGGTGCTGTGGAGCCTAGGCGAACTGTTCCTCCTGACCCGCTACCTCACGCTGGCCTCCGGGCTCGCGCCGGACCACGCCCGCGGCCGGTACCTCGCCGTCTTCGGGCTCAGTTGGGGTATCGCGACCGCGATCGCGCCCCTCACCGTGACGCGCCTGCTGGAGTCCTTCGGCCCCGAAGGACTATGGCTGGTCAGCGCAGCGACGGCCGTCGTGCTGGCCGCAACGCAGCCGTGGTTCAGGAAGAGACTGGCTCCAGCCTGACCGTCAGACCCTTGGCGACCGGGGTGTTGCTGCCCTTGGCCAGGTCGTCGGCGGACATCAGGACGTTGGTCTCCGGGTAGTACGCCGCCACGCACCCGCGCGCGGTCGGGTAGGAGACCAGCCGGAACCCGGCGGCCCGTCGCTCGACACCCTCGAACTCGCTGACGATGTCGACGTACGCACCGTCCTTCAAGCCCAGCTCGGCCAGGTCGTCCGGGTTCACGAAGACCACTTCGCGGGTCCCGTGCACGCCGCGGTAGCGATCCTCCAGCCCGTAGATCGTGGTGTTGAACTGGTCGTGGCTGCGCATCGTCTGCAGCAACAGCCGGCCCGGCTCGGTCGGCAGCCAGCTCAGGTCGTTCGCGGTGAACTGCGCCTTCGCGTCGGACGTCCGGAACTCGCGCCGGTCCCGCGCCGCGTGCGCCAGCAGGAACCCGCCCTCGTTCGCCCGCAGCCGGTCCTCGAAGTCCTCGTACCCGTCGGCCACCCGCCCGATCCGCTGCCGGACCAGGCTGTAGTCGTCGGCGAAGTCCGCCCACGGGATCTCGCCGACGGCCGGTACGACGGCCTGCGCGAGCCCGCAGATGATCCCGATCTCCGACTTCATCTCCGGCGCCGGCGGGATCAGGTTGCCGGTGGACAGGTGGACCGCGCCTTGGGAGTCCTCGACCGTCACCGACTGCGGACCGGCAGGCGTGTGGTCGTGGTCGGTCCGTCCGAGCGTCGGCAGGATCAACGCCTCGCGGCCGGTGACGGTGTGCGAGCGGTTCAGCTTGGTCGCGACGTGCACGGTCAGGTCACACTCCCGCAGCCCGCGGTGCACCACCTCGGTGTCCGGCGTCGCGGAGGCGAAGTTCCCGCCCATCGCGACGAACACCCGGACCGTCCCGTCCCGCAGCCGCTTGACCGTGCCGGCTGCGTCCACGCCGTGCTCGCGCGGCGAAGCGAACGTGAACTCCCGGTCGAGCCGGTCCAGGAAGGCATCCGGCATCTTCTCCCAGATCCCCATGCTGCGGTCGCCCTGAACGTTCGAATGCCCGCGCACCGGGCACGGGCCCGCGCCGGGCTTGCCGATGTTGCCCTGCAGGAGCAGCACGTTGACGATCTCGCTGATCGTCGCGACCGCCTCCCGGTGCTGGGTCAGGCCCATCGCCCAGCAGATCACCGTCGCCTTGGACGCGATGAACCGCTGCACGAACTCTTCGATCTCGGTACGGCGAAGCCCCGTGGCCAGCTCGACTGCGGCCCAGTCGAGCTCCGTGTTGTGCTTGGCGTAGAGCTCGAAGCCACTGGTGTGCGAGTCGATGAACGCCTTGTCCAGCACGGTGCCCGGGTTCTCAGCCTCGACCTCGAGCAGAAGGTGGCCGACGGCAAGGAACAGAGCCTGGTCGCCGCCGATCCGGATCTGCAGGTGCTGGTCGGCCAGCGGGGTGCCCTTGCCGACCCAGCCGCCCGGGCGCTGCGGGTTCTTGAAGTTCATCAGGCCCGGCTCGGGCAGCGGGTTGACCGAGACGATGTCCGCGCCGTTGCGCTTGGCGATCTCCAGGTGGCTGAGCATCCGGGGCGCGTTGGTGCCCGGGTTCTGGCCGACGACCACGATCAGCTCGGCCTGCTCGAGCATCTCCAGCGTCACCGCGCCCTTGCCGCTGCCGATCACCCGGGTCAGCGCCGTACCGGAGGACTCGTGGCACATGTTCGAGCAGTCCGGCAGGTTGTTCGTGCCGTAGGCGCGGACGAAGAGCTGGTAGAGGAACGCGGCCTCGTTGCTGGTCCGGCCCGAGGTGTAGAAGACGGCGTCGTTCGGGTCGTCGAGGCCCTTCAGGTGCCGCGCGACCACCTGGAACGCCTCGTCCCAGCCGACCGGCTCGTAGTGCGTGGCGCCGGCCCGGAGCAGCAGCGGTTCGGTGATCCGGCCGAGCTTCCCGAGCTCGAACTCGGAGATCTGGTTCAGCTGGTCGACCGAGTGGCTCGCGAAGAAGTCCCGTGGCACCCGTTTGCGGGTGGCCTCCCAGGCGACCGCCTTCGCTCCGTTCTCGCAGAACTCGGCAGCGTGCTTGCGCTTGTGGTCCGGGTCGGGCCAGGCGCAGGACGGGCAGTCGAAGCCGCCGTCCTGGTTCATCTTCAGGAAGACCTTGCCGGTCCGGACCGGGCCCATCTCGCGGAAACCGAACTTGAACGACGAAAGCACCGCGGGGACGCCGGCGGCCTTCTTCTTCGGCTGTTCGATATCGACCATGTTTCAACCATAAGGTCCAGCTATCAGCCGCGCCGGTTTCGATAGATGTCGTCAGTGAGCTCAGTCGTCGCGACACCCGCTGCGGCCGGTTGTGGACAGATTCCTCGACAGTGTGTTCCGGCCGTCCTACGGTATCCGGAAAGCGTTTGCCGTAATCGTCACGTGAGTCGCGGCGGCCTCGAGACGTGGGCGATGCGACTGCGCTCCGCGGACGGCGATGCACTCGGTACGGCGCAGCCCGGCACCAACCAGAGCATCCGTTGGGCCGCGGACGGAACGACGCAGATCGTCGACGGCTCGGGGACCGTCACCCCGACGATCAAGGACTGGCAACGCGGCACGCTCCTCACTGCGGACGGCACGCTGACGAACAACGGGACCAAGGGCAATCCGTCCCTGGTCGCCGACATCCTCGGCGACTGGCGCGAGGAGCTGCTGGTCCGTACGGCGGACAGCACCGCGATCCGCATCTACCTGAGCACCGAGCTCACGGACCGCAAGATGTACACGCTGATGCACGACCCGCAGTACCGGGTCGAGGTCGCCCGGCAGAACACGGCGTACAACCAGCCGTCGTACCCGGGCTTCTACCTGGCCTCGGACACCGACTGGTCGAAGGTCCCGCTGGTGCGCTAGCACATATCACATGCGGCACTTATGTGGTCGCATCCCATGGCTGGGGTAGCACCGGATTCCTAAAGTCTCCGGCATGGCTACCCCACGTCGTGCTCTTGTCACCGGAGCTGCGTCCGGCATCGGGGCCGCGTGCGCCCGGCGCCTGGCGGCTGACGGCGTACAGGTTGTCGCAGTGGACTACGACGCTGCCGGACTCGAGGCGCTCGAGGGCGTGCAGACGGTCGTAGCCGACCTGGCCGACCTGGAGCGGCTGCCGGAGCTGCCGGCGGACGTGGACATCCTGGTGAACAACGTGGGTGTCCAGCAGGTCGCACCGATCGAGCAGTTCCCACCGGAGCGGTTCAGCTACATCGTGCGGCTCATGCTCGAGTCGCCGTTCCGCCTGATCCGTCAGTCGCTGCCGCACATGTACGGTGCCGGCTGGGGCCGGGTAGTCAACATCAGCTCGGTGCACGGGCTGAGAGCGAGTCCGTTCAAGGCGGCGTACGTCGCGGCCAAGCACGGGCTGGAAGGGCTCAGCAAGGTGGTCGCCCTGGAGGGGGCGGCCCATGGAGTGACCAGCAACTGCGTGAACCCGGCCTACGTGCGTACGCCGCTGGTCACCGCCCAGCTCGCGGACCAGGCCGCCACGCACGGCCTGACCGAGACCGAGGTGCTGGAGAAGGTCATGCTCGAACCGGTCGCGGTGAAGCGGCTGATCGAGCCGGACGAAGTGGCGGAGCTGGTCGCGATGCTCTGCGGCCCGGCCTCCGACTCCATCACGGGGAGCTCGTTCGTACTCGACGGCGGCTGGACCGCCCACTAGCTCAGGAGAGCCCGTCATGACAGCAACACAACCGGTCCGAACCCGGACGCCGATCGTGCGGGTGGTCGGCGCGAGTCTCGTCGGCACGACCGTCGAGTGGTACGACTTCTTCCTGTACGGCGTGGCCGCGTCGGTCGTGTTCGGCGACCTGTTCTTCCCCAAGGGCGAGGAGCTCACCGGGACGCTGCTGAGCTTCGCCACCTTCGCGGTCGGGTTCTTCGCCCGCCCGATCGGTGGCGTGGTGTTCGGCCACTTCGGTGACCGGCTGGGCCGTAAGAACCTGCTGGTGCTGTCGCTGCTGATGATGGGTGTCGCGACGTTCGCCATCGGCCTGCTGCCGACGTACGCGCAGGTCGGCGCGCTCGCTCCGATCCTGCTGACCGTGCTGCGGCTCATCCAGGGCTTCGCACTCGGTGGTGAGTGGGGTGGCGCCGTACTGATCGTGTCGGAGCATGGTGATCCGGCACGGCGTGGCTTCTGGGCGTCCTGGCCGCAGGCCGGCGCTCCTGCGGGTCAGCTGCTCGCCAACGGCGTACTGGCCGGGCTGGCTGCGTTCCAGTCGGACGCGGCGTTCGACTCGTGGGGCTGGCGCATCCCGTTCCTGCTGTCCGCCGTACTGGTGCTGGTCGGGCTGTGGGTGCGGCTGCGGATCGAGGAGTCGCCGGTGTTCAAGGAGGCGCGGGCCAAGCAGCAGCCGACCGACAAGCTGCCGCTGCTCGAGGTGATCACCCGCTACCCGCGGGAGATTCTGACCGCGATGGGCGCGCGGATGGCGGAGAACGTCAGCTACTACATCTTCACCATCGTCATCGCGACGTACGCGAAGGAACAGCTCGGTCTGGGCAAGTCGTTCGCGCTGAACGCCGTCCTGATCGGCGCGGCCATCCACTTCTGCGCCATCCCGATGTGGGGCGCGCTGTCGGACCGGATCGGCCGGAAGCCCGTCTACCTGATCGGTGCGGTCGGTGTGGGGGTGTGGGCCTTCATCTTCGTCGCACTCGTGGACACGAAGAACTTCGCCCTGGCCACCCTGGCCGTGACGGTCGGACTGGTGCTGCACGGCGCCATGTACGGGCCGCAGGCATCGTTCTTCACCGAGCTGTTCGGCACCCGGGTCCGGTACTCCGGTGTCTCGGTCGGCTACCAGCTCGCGTCGATCATCGCGGGTGGCCTGGCGCCGTTCATCGCGGTCGCCCTGCTCAAGGCGTACGACTCCGGCTACGCGATTGCCGTGTACGTCGCCGTCTGCGCAGTCATCTCGGTCATCGCGGTGACGTCGTACTCCGAAACCCACAAGCGGGACCTGACCACCGTCTAGGTGGCATCATCGCCCACGTGGAGGAGCTTCTACGGCTGCTGGCCGAGGATGCGCCAGGGAGCGAGCTGGCCCGGGCGGCGGGGGAGGACTCCGTCGCCCGGGACCTCGCGCTGCGGATCCGGGCCGGCATCGACGCCAGCAAGAAGCGCGAGGCCGAGCTGTCCGCCCTGGTCGACGTCGCGCGCGAGCTCGCCTCCACCCGCGACCCGGGCCGGGTCCTCGACACCATCGTCCACCGAGCCCGCACCCTGCTCGGCGCGGACGTGGCCTACCTGACCCTGTACGACGACGCGCGCGGCGACACGTACATGCGCGCAACCGACGGGTCCGTGTCAGCGGCCTTCCAGCAGGTCCGCCTCCCGCTGGGCGCCGGACTCGGCGGTCTGGTCGCTGAGACCTACAAGCCCTACTGGACCGCGGACTACCCCTCCGACCGGCGCTTCCGGCACACCACGCACATCGACGACGCGGTCGGCGAGGAGGGCCTGGTCGCCATCCTCGGTACGCCGCTCATCGTCGACGGAGCGTTCGTCGGCGTGCTGTTCGCGTCCAACCGGACCCGCCGGCCATTCAGCCGCGAGGAGGTGTCGCTGCTCGGATCACTCGCGGCCCTCGCGGCCGTGACGATCGTTCAGGTCCGAGCGGCGGCCGAGACTGCGGCCGCGCTCGACCAGCTGTCCGAAGCGCACGCTGGGACCGAGCACGCGGCCGCTGCACACGACCGGTTCGCCGAGATCGTGCTGTCCGGCGGTGACGTCGACGCGATCGCCGCCGCGCTGGCCGAGCTGCTCGATGTGTGGGTCGTCGTGGTCGATGCGGTCGGCAACGAACTGGCGGTCGCCGGTACGCCGGACCGGTCCGCCGTACCGTGGCAGGAGTCCGAGTCCGGGCGGTTGACCCGCGTCGGTGACTGCTGGGTGGTGGCCGCGACTGCCAAGCGCGAGCGCCTCGGCGCACTGGTGATCGGCGGTGTCGACGACCTGTCCGGCGCGGACCGGCGGATCGTCGAGCGCGCCGCCGTGGTGACTGCCTTGGTGCTGCTGTTCCGTCGCCAGGCCGCCGAGCAGTCCCAACGTGCCCAGGCCGACCTGTTGGCCGACGTGCTGAGTGGCAGTGCCGACCCCAGGACACTGACCGACCGCCTCCGTTTGCTGGCCCCGAACCGTCGCCACGACCGCCTCGTCGTAGCGGTCTGCCGTGGCGACCACTCCGCCGTACGGGCTCGGCTGTCCGCACCGCTCGAGGACAAGCTGGTCCTATCCGGACCGTACGGCGGTGACCTGGTGCTCCTGGTCGCTCGGACCGACGCTCCGACCGCTGCACGCGAGCTGGCCGAGGCCGCGAAGCGCACCGGCGTCACGATCGGCGTCGCCGGCCCGGCAGCGTGGGGAGACCCGGTCGTCGAGGCACACCGGCAGGCAGTCCACCTCGTCACCACCATGCAGCGACTCGGCCGCACCGGCGAGTCCGCGACCCCGGACGACCTCGGTGTGGCCGGTCTGATCGGTGCCGCCGAGGTCGACGTACGCGCTCATGTCCAGCACGTGCTCGGCGCAGTGATCGAGTACGACGAGCAGCGCGGGACGGACCTGGTCGGGACGCTCCGGGCGTACTTCGCCGCCGGTCAAAGCCCAACCAGAGCCGCCACCGCACTCCACATCCACCCCAACACCGTCCAGCAACGCCTCGACCGGATCACTGCCCTGCTGGGCGACGGTTGGCAACAACCGGACCGTGCCCTGGACCTCCAGGTAGCCCTCCGCCTCCGCACTGCCCTCGGCTGAGGCCTACTTGCCGAACAGGACCTCGGCGATGGTGATCACGCCCGGGCCGATGATGACGATGAACATCGACGGGAACAGGCAGAACACGAGCGGGAAGAGGATCTTGACGGGTACCTTCTGTGCCTTCTCCTCCGCCCGCGCCTTGCGCCGCAACCGCATCTCCTTGGCCTGCTCGCGCAGTACGTCCGCGATGGTGATACCCAGCTCGCCGGCCTGGATGAGCGCGGACACGAAGGCTCGCAGCTCGGGCACGGTCGTGCGGTTGGTCATCGCGCGCAGGGCCTGCGGACGCGTCGTGCCGATCTGGGTCTCCTGCAGGACCCTGGCGAACTCAGCAGCCAGCGGACCGCGGGTGTTGCGGGCGACCTGCGACATCGCCGCGTCGAAGCCGAGCCCGGCCTCGACGCAGACCGTCAGCAGGTCCAGAGCATCCGGCAGCGCCTTCTGGATCTTCTGCTGGCGCTTCTGGCCGGCGTTGTAGAGCAGGACGTCGGGCAGGAAGAACCCCGCGGTTGCCCCGACAGCGGTTGCGACGATGAGCATGCCGACGCTGCGCAGCCCGTAGACGGCGCCGAGGCCGCCGAGGATGAACAAACCAAGGCCTTTCGCGGCCAGGATCCGGTCTGGTGTCCACCCGGAAGGGTTGCCCGCGAGGTCGAGCCGGCGCTGGAGCTTGGCGGCGACCCCCGACGGCGACAGGCGTACTGCGAGGCCCCGGAGCCATCCCGGCAGCGAAGCGAACGGATCGCGCACCGCCTCGCCCTGGGTCGGCGCATGCCGTGTGTAGTGGTTGTCGATCGTGGCGAGTGCGGTGGCGACACCGCCCTCTGCGGGCCGTGCGGCGATGCTGATCACGGCCAGCACGATGGCGAGGCCGAGGGCGGCGAGTCCGCCGATCAGGAAGACGGTTGTGGTCATCTCAGGCCTCCACCTTGACCAGTGCGCGGATCCAGAAGGCGCCGACGACGATCAGTGCGGCACCGCCGGCGACCATCATCAGTCCGACCGGTGTGTTGAACAGCGGACTCATGTACTGCGGCTTCGTCATCGTCATCCAGACGCCGAGCACGATCGGCAGGCAGACGATGATGTAGCCGGACAACCGGCCCTCGGCACTCAGGGCGCGGACGTGGCGCCGGGTCTGTGCGCGTTCGCGCATGGTGTCGACCGTGTTCCGCAGTACCTCGGCCAGGTTGCCGCCGACCTCCCGCTGGATCCGGGTCGCCATCACCACCCAGCGCAGGTCCTCGCACTGCATGCGCCCGGCGACGCGGTTGAGCCCGTCCTCGAGCTCGACCCCGATCCGGGTCTCCGCCAGCGCCCGGGAGAACTCGGCTGCGGCGGGTTGCGTGCCGTCGCGGACGACGGCATCGACGGCCTGCGCCAGCGAGAACCCGGAGCGAAGCGATCCGACGATCAGCTGCAGGACGTCGGGGAGCTGTTCGCTGAACGCGGCGCGGCGGCGTGCGATGCGGACACTGAGAAACACGTGCTGAGCGAGCCAGCCCGCGACGAGCCCGATCGGCACACTCAGCAGTGGGTGCAGGCCGACGAGCATGACCGCGACTGCCAATGCTGCGCTACCGCACAGGGTCAGCACTGCCCACTCGGCCGGCGTACGTTTCACGTCGGCGAGATCGAGCCGGTTGGCGAGTCCTTGCTCGGCTCCGCTGGAACGCAGAGCCTGGCCGACGACTCCGATCGCAGTCTGGGCGGCAGCGCCCTCGGACGCGTCCTGTTGGTGAGCATCCTGCCGCGGCCCGTAGTGACTGACCTGCTGGACCAGGCGCCGCGCGGTGTCGTCGCGTGCGCCCTGCCAACGCAGGAGGATCACGGCGAGCAGCACCACGAGGAAGACGCCGCCGAGCAGGGCCAGGCGCTGCCAGGACCAGACGATCCGTGGAGCTGGCTGAGCAGCGGTGGACGGCGCGGGCGTGGCCTTGGCGGGCGGCGGCGTGACGGCGGCAAAGGTCACTGAGCTCTTCGCGCTGACCGAGCCGATGGTGACCCGCAGCATCACCTGACGACCGGCGAGCTCACTGGGTACGTCGAAGTCGACCTTCGCGCGAGCGGTGAAGTTGCGCGCCACGGCAGCGAAGGCGGCCGTCAGCTCACCGGCGTTCTGAGCCGTGAAGGTGCGCCCACCAGCGGCCGAAGCGATCTGCTGGGCAGCTGACGCGTCACCACTGCCGTATCGGAAGGCGACCACATCAGCGGGGATGCGGTTGGCCCGCAGCTGACCGGTGACCTCGTTCAGCGCCGCCTTGCTGGACGTGTCCACGCCGTCGGACAGTACGACGAGCCGGCGCTGAGCCGACGAGCCGAGCCGGGCGGCATCGAGTGCAGCGATCCCTGCGCGGACCGCGTCGTACAGAGCGGTGTCCCCGACGGCTTGGACTCGCGCCAGTGCGTTCCGAACCGAGTTGCGGCTCGTCGTGGGCGGGACGACCAACCGCGGTTCGTCGGAGAACGTCAGCAAGCCGGCCTGTACGTCGGACGGCAGGCTGGCGAGGTAGCTCAGTGCAGCCTGACGTGCTGCGACTAGTCCGGTGCCGGCCATCGAGCCGCTGGTGTCCAGCACGATCATCACCGCGCGCGGCGGCGCCGTGGCCGCCTTCGTGCTGCTGAGCGGAGTCACGCGCACCGGCAGTGCGGTGCGGTCGGCGTGGACGCGGACAGTGGACGAGTCCAGCCGTCCGGAGACGTTGGCGGTGGTGAGAACGAAGCCGGCCTTGCCAGGGCTGACCTGGACGGAGTCGATGCGAGCCGACGGATCGCCGTCCGCGTGTGCGCTGGCCGGCAGCACGGCCGCGAGACCGACGACCACGACCGCCAGCAAGGAACGCAGTGCTCTGGTCATCGCGCGACCTCTTCCAGGCCGAACAGCCGCGGTGGCAGGTAGATGCCCTGGTCGGCGAGCCGGTCGAGGAACCCCGGGCGCAGGCCGGTGCCGCGCAGCGCGCCCCGGAACCGGCCGTGCTCGTCGACGCCGGCGTGGAAGTCGAACAGGAACAGGTCCTGCAGCGTGACGACCTCGCCTTCCATGCCGTTCACCTCGGTGATGTGGGTGATCCGGCGCGACCCGTCCTTGAGCCGGGCCTGGTGCACGATGAGGTCGATCGCGGACGCCATCTGCTCGCGGATCGCGCGCTGCGGCAGGTCGACGCCCGCCATCAGCACCATCGTCTCCAGCCGGGAGAGCGAGTCCCGCGGGGCGTTGGAGTGCACGGTGGTGATGGAGCCGTCGTGACCGGTGTTCATGGCCTGCAACATGTCCAGCGCGGCGCCGTCGCGGACCTCGCCGATGATGATGCGGTCCGGGCGCATCCGCAGCGAGTTGCGGACCAGGTCGCGGATCGCGATCTCACCGCGGGCCTCCACGTTGGACGGCCGGGACTCCAGGCGCAGGACGTGGTCCTGCCGCAGTTGCAGCTCGGCAGCGTCCTCGATCGTGACGATGCGCTCGTCGTCGGGCAGGAACGACGACAGCACGTTCAGCGTGGTCGTCTTCCCGGAGCCGGTGCCGCCGCCGATCAGGATGTTCAGCCGGCCCCGCACGCAGGCCTCGAGCAGGTCGGCGACCGGACCGGTCAGCGTGCCGAACGAGATCAGGTCGTTGACGGTGAACGGGTCGTTCGAGAACTTCCGGATCGTGAGCAGCGAACCGTCCAGCGCGATCGGCGGTACGACGGCGTTCACCCGGCTGCCGTCGGGCAGTCGGGCGTCCACCATCGGACTGGCCTCGTCCACGCGGCGGCCGATCCGGGCGACGATCTTGTCGATGGTGCGGCGCAGATGGCTCTCGTCCGTGAACGCAGCGTCGACCGGGACCAGCCGCCCGTCGCGCTCGACGTAGATCTGGTCGTGGCCGTTGACCATGATCTCGGAGACCCCGGCATCGCGCAGGTAGGGCTCGAGCGGGCCGTGGCCGAGGATCTCGTCGGCGACCTCCTGCGCCACCCGGGCGCGGTCGGAAACGGTCATCGGGGTGTCGTCGCGTTGCAGCACGGCCTGCAGGGTCTGCGTGACCTTCTGCTCGAGCTCGTGCTGATCGAGGTGGGCGTCGTACAACTTGGGGCCCAGGGTCTCGAGCAGTCCCTGGTGCACGCTGCGCTTCACGCCGGCGAACGGGTCCGCGTTCCGTGCAGCGCGACGCGGCACCTCAGGAGCTGGGGCAGGGACAGGCCGGACTGCGGGGCCCTGCCGCTGGGCCAGCCGTTCGGACAGGTTCATCATCGCCTCCCCGCGCCACGCCGCGCTGCGAAGGCCTTGTGCCGTGCCGGCGCAGTCATGCTCAGCAGACGCTCGCGAGCGAACCGGGTGATCGCCTGGCTGACCGGATGGGCCGGCGTCGCGATCACGATCGGCGTGCCCTTGTTGATCGAGATCGGGACGTTGCGGCTCGACGGCACCTGCGCGCTGATCGTGCTGCGCACCACGCGTTCGACGTCGCCCGCGGAGAGCCCGACCTTCGCGTCAGAGCGGTTGAACACGATCGACCGGATGTCGCGTGAGTAGGACAGCAGATCGAGCATGTCCAGCGTGATCCGCATGTTCTTCAGCGCCGGTGTGTCCGGCGTGGTCAGCAAGACATGGTGGTCGGAGGCGTCCATCGCGGTCAGCACGTGCTCGCTGAACTGGGCCGGCGTGTCGACCACGACGAAGTCGAACATCCCGCGCAGTACGGCGAGCAGTTCGCCAACCAGCGCGGCCGGGACCTTCTCCGCATCGCCCGGCGTGACCGGCGCCAGCAGCATGTCCAGCCCAGGCCGGTACGGCGTCAGCAGCGAGGCGGCCCCGGTCGTGTCGAGGTGGCCGCCCATCGGCAACGCATCGCTGATCGTGCGCAGCGGCTCGACCTGGACATTGATCGCCACATCGCCGAACGCCAGATCGAGGTCCAGCACACACACCCGCTGGTCGGCGGCGGCCAACGCAGCGGCGATGTTGATCGCGAAGGTCGTCTTGCCGCAACCGCCTTTGGCCGCGAACACGGTGACGACCTTGCCCTGCGGCGTTTGCATCGGTTCGTCGACCGCACGCACATGACCCGACAGCGCCCGGGATCGGTCGCAGGCCGCGAGCAACGCGGCGTCATCTCCGGCGGTGACGACCTCACGGACGCCGGCTCGCAGCGCCTCGGTGAGCAGGTCGACGTCGACGTGCCGCCGTACCAGGATCACGCCCACCGCCGGGCGGTCGATCCGCAGGTGCGCGGTGAACCTGAGCGACTCGTCCTTCTCGGTGTCCGGGCCGACCACGACCAGGTCCTCGGCGGGGTCGTCGATCAGGGCGCGCAGCGCGGTGTCGAGATCGTCGACGGTGCTTGCTGTCGTCTCGCCGGGCCAGGTGGCCAGCTGGCAGAGAATGGTCATCTCGATCGCCTCACTTCTTCTTGGCCGCGGGCGGGAACAGCGGTACGACGTGGTCGTCGGGCGTGACCTTGGCCGACGGGCCGAGCAGCGCCAGGTACGGCAGCGAGGTCTGGGTCAGCAGGATCAGGCGCTCGGCGTCGTCCTGGTTGACGGCGAACGTCACCAGCGTCTGGTCGTTCTGAGCAGCTGCGGAAGATCGCTGCGACACGCTGCTGTTCTTGGAGTCGTCCGGCTGCGTCGACGCCGCCGGACCCATCGCGATCACTCGCACCTTGGGCACCACGACGCGGGTGTTGCCGACGCCCTTGCCGGTCTGCTGCTTGTGCGGGCCGGTGCAGTTCGGCTGCGCGCTGACCTCGCCGGTGGAACCGGTGACCACGGTGCCGAACACCGCGACGTCGGACCCGACCCGGACGTTGCCGGCGACGAGCTCCGGCGTGCAGAGGGTGATGGTGACCGCCACCTTGCCTTCCGGGATCACCAGCCCGCCCGGGGCCTGCGCGGTGGACACCAGCATCGACTTCAGGATCACCTCACCGGGGTTGAGGTCGGTCGAGGTGACCAGCTCCTCCTGCGCGGCGGTGATCTCGGCGACGGCCTCGGTGGACACCGAGGACGCCGGCAGCGTCTCCTTGCGCAGCGACGGCTTCGCGTCACTCACCTTGGTCCCGGACGGAATCGCCTTGTCCGCAACGAGAACGGTGACCGCCTGCTGTCCCGCCACTGCGCGGGCGTCTGCGTTGTTGACGTAGACGAGGACGGCGAGCGTTCCGAGCACGGCCAGCGCCACCGCCATCACGATGGTCAAAACCCGACGTTTCATAGCTTTCTCTCTTCTGCTGGCGGTACTAGCCGGCGAGCTTGATGGCGGTGGCGCCGAAGTACGTGCCGCCGCCGATGGTCGTGGACATCGGCACGAGTGCCTGGGTGAAGTGCCCGAAGATGCAGGACGGTGTGGTCTTCCCGTTCGGGCAGTCGGCCTTCGTGAACGGCGACGGGATCTCGTCCGTGAGCGGGTTCATGTTCGCGTAGCCGGTCAGCACGAACGCGGCGAGCCCGACCAGGTGGTACGTCGCGCCGCTGCCGGATCCCGTCGTCGTGTCGAAGATCGGGATGAAGATCGGCGCGCCACTCGCGAGGTACGACGTCAACGTGTCCTGGCACGCCTTGGAGATGTTCTTGCCTGGGTCGCTCCCGGTGACGTAGCCGCTCTGCGTGAGGTCGACCTCCGCCGTACAGTCGCCATTGTCGGCCAGCCACCCGAACTCACCGGGCCGGCTCAGACCGTCACACGTCGGCGCGTTGGGTGCGTCGCGGACGAAGATCCGCACGTCGGTGCCGAAGGTCGGCGGAGTGCCGCCGGTGGCCTGGGTCCAGGCGCACAGTGACAGCGTCATCGCCAGCGACTTCGAGGCCGCCATCGCGGGTCCCCAGCTCGCGCGGGCACAGGCCAGAACCGTGTCGCCCTGGTAGCCGGCGTTGCCGGTGATTGCCCTTGCGAACACCGGTGGCAGCAGCGACGAGCCGCCGGTGGTTCTGGTGGCGGTGTGGACGTCGACGTAGTTCGTGCCTGCCGCTGGTGCGGTCGGGCAGTCGACGATGGTGCCGGAAGACCCTGGGCAGCCGGACAGACTGTTGTTGACGCTGTCGTTGCCGCAGACGAGTGTCACGGCCGAGGTGCCGTCCTTGGCGTTGAGGTTCGCGTAGGTGGCTGCCGTACCAGGTACGCACGCGGATTCGACGATGCAGCTCTTCGCGACGGCGAGTGAGCCGGCGTCGGCGCCGTTCTGCAGGCCGGCGCGCTCGTGGTAGACCATGCCGACATCGATGACGAGAGCGGCCATGCCGAGCAGTACGCCGCCCCCGAACAGCACGCTGACCACGATGCCGATCGCACCTCGGTCCTCGGCGCCGAGCAGTCGCTTCATCGGCTGGATGAGCCGTTCCATCAGGTCTCGCATGGCATGACTCCGTTCGCGGTCAACGTGAGCTGGCCGCTCAGGCCGTTGCCGCCGACAAGGCTGACGATGTTTCCGAACCCGGGCGTGAACGAGAAGCTGTAGCTGGTCTGCACACTTCCGCTGCTCGTAGGCCCGGCACCGACCGGACAGGCCGATTGGATCGCCACGCCCACTGGGCTCAGCCCGGTGGCGGCGGCTTGCGTGCGGCTCGCCACATTCGGCTGGCCGAGTGCGACGAGCCGGGCGCCCTCACGGGCTGCCTGGGTGAGAGTGATCTGTGCGTTGAGCATCCTGCCGAAGTCGACGATGCCCAGCACCACCAGCAACAGCAGGGGAAGCAGCAGCGCGAACTCGACGACAGTGGCGCCGCGGTCCCCTCGTGTAGGCCTCATGAGTTCTCCCGGTTGGATCAGAAGCTGCCGATGACGGCGGTGTACAGGTCGGCGATGGCCGGGCCGAACATGATCAGCGCGGGTACGACGACGATCGCGATCAGCATCAGCAGCAGGCCGTACTCGACCATGGCCGCGCCGCGGTCGCCGCGGGCAACGTCCTTGCCGAAGTGCACGAGCTGGCGCATCGGAACTCCTCGCTGGGTGGGGTGGTTGCGGCCCGATGATTCGGCCGGGCCGCACCACCCACAGTGGATCGGCAGACCGCTCAGAGGCTGTTGGTGACGTCCGTGAACAGCTGGGCGATGGCCGTGCCCAGCGGGCCCGCGGCGGCGGCCACGATGACGGCGATCAGGGCGACCAGCAGGCCGTACTCGACCATGGACGCGCCGCGGTCGTCGCGACGGAGCTGCTTGGTGTAGGTCTGCACGAAGGTGACCAGGTTCTGACGCATGTGGAACTCCTCCTTGAAATGGCGGGCGTTGAGTCCCACCGTCTGGTCGAGCGACTCGGTGCCGCTCGCTACCGGAACAGTGCTGGATCGTTGCCTCGTCGCGGCATCGGGCGATCGGCCAGAACGCGATGGACGATGGGACGACAGCAGGCGACGCGGCTGTCCTCCGATCGGCCGACACCGTCGGCCGGACGGCCGGGCAACGTCGCCGGTCGGCCAGTTCTGCCGGCAGCTGGTTCTGCGGCGGCATGCGCGCGGTTAGCTTCGCCGGTATGAACCTCACCTGGACAGTCGCCGGCGCTGTGCTCGGCTTCGCCGCAGGCATGGGCCTGCGCGCCACCGTCTACCGGCTGTCCGTGGCAGTCGGCGAACGCGCTGCCTGCGCCGGCTGCGGCGTACCCATCAGCGGACGTGCTCGCTGCACAGGCTGTCGCAGCTGGTACGGCGCACCGCTCGTGCTCGAGCTGGTCACGGCCGCCGTGCTCGCGTTGCTGTTGTCGCGGTTCGCCGGACTGCCCGATGCGGCCGCCTTCGCCTTCATCGGGGCGGTCGGCGTGGCTTTGGCGGCTGTCGACATCGCAGTACAGCGGCTGCCTGATCGACTGACACTGCCGCTGTACCCAGGTCTCGTTGCACTCTTCGGACTCGCCGCGCTGATCAACGGTCAGCCGGCTCAGCTGCTCCGTGCACTGCTCGGAGGGGTGGCGCTCGGTGGCGGCTACCTGGTGCTCGGGCTGTTGAGCCGCGGCCAGCTCGGCGGCGGCGACATCAAGCTCGCCGGCGGTCTCGGCATCGCGCTCGGCTGGCTGGGGTGGTCCACCCTGCTCACCGGAGCCGCCCTGGGCTTCGTGCTGATGGGCGTGGTCAGCGTGGTGCTGCTGGCCGCTCGCCGGGTCACGTTGCAGCACGCTCTGAGCTTCGGTCCGTTCATGCTCGGCGGGGCGCTGGTCGCCGTACTGACGAGTGCTTGAAAGTCCCGCCGACTAGGGTCCAAAGTCCCTAGCCGACCTCACGCGGTTCGGTCTGCTGGGACTGGTGAGCGCACAGCCCGGCATGCTGGTCGTCGGGGAGACGGGGCTGGGCTCGCAGGCTGTCGCGATGGTTGCGGACACCCAGGCCGATGTCGTCGTCCTCGACACCGCGCTGCCGGACGCGAACGGGCTGACCATCGCCCGTGAGCTCCGGGACCGGTACGCCGGGCTCGGCATCGTGCTGCTGACGTCCAACGGCGAGGACGACGTGCTGTTCCGGGCACTCGAGATCGGGGTCTCGGCGTTCGTCCCGAAGACTGCTCCGGCGGCTGAGGCAGTCGCCGCGATGTACGTCAGCCACTCGACGGCCAAGACGTACGTCGCCCGAGTGTACGAGAAGCTCGGCGCGTCCAACCGTGCGCAGGCGCTGATGACCGCCCTCCAGCTCGGCCTGCTCCGGCAGGATCTACCGGCTCCGGCCTGAGGTCCGCGAGGAACTTGGTAACCAAGTGTTCAACTAACCGGGTGGAAAGCACCCGCGCGGATTCCGTAACGGGCTGTAGGTGTCTCCCGATCACAGTTACAGCAGGTGACAAACAGAGCTTCTCCAGCTGGGGGCCGAGGAGAGATTTCATGGGGGACCGACCATGCAGAGCTCGATCAAGGTCGTC
Source organism: Kribbella sp. NPDC050820 (assembly GCF_040653975.1). Lineage (NCBI taxonomy): Bacteria > Bacillati > Actinomycetota > Actinomycetes > Propionibacteriales > Kribbellaceae > Kribbella > Kribbella sp. NPDC050820. The sequence goes on along the minus strand of NZ_JBFAHB010000032.1, from coordinate 69,584 downwards.
GTCATCGACGGCCACACGCTGACGAGATACGGGCTGATCCGGCTCGTCGGCGCCGACGCCGACATCACGATCGTCGGTGAGTGCGCCCTCGCCGCCGAGGCGCCGGTTCTGGTCGAGTCCACACGCCCGGACGTCGTCGTACTCGACGTCGCGCTCCCGGACGCAGACGGGCTCCAGTTGGCCCGTGAGCTCCGCGACCGGCATGCCGAGCTCGGCATCGTCGTACTCACGGCCCAGGCCGAGGACGACGTGCTCTTCCGGGCCCTGGAGACCGGCGTCTCCGCCTTCGTCGGCAAGACCGCCCCGAACACCGAGGTCCTCGGGGCGATCCGGCACGCCGCCGTAGCCGCCGCCTCTTTCACCGCAACCGGCCTCGCCCACGCCCTCGCCCGCCGCGGGAACGTCGCCGCCGCGCCGGGGGTCGTGCTGAGTCCACGCGAGTGCGAGGTCCTCGCGCTGCTGGCCACGGGACTGTCCGTGCCGGCGATCGCGGCCACGATGTTCGTCAGCCTCTCGACGGCGAAGACCTACGTGTCCCGCGTCTACGACAAACTCGGCGCGACGAACCGTGCCAACGCGATCATGACCGCCCTCCGCCTCGGCCTGATCAAACCGGAGCTCACGGCCTCGACCGTTGCCTAGGGCACTCAGCGCCTCCTGCTCGCTGGAGAGTTACTCTCTGCGGGGAAGTATGCACTGCGGAGTGCGTACCGCACCGTGAGGAGAGCCATGCCCCAGCGCCAGGAGTACGACGCCTTCCTGGCCGCCTGCCCGGCCCGGCAACTGCTCGACCGGATCAACGACAAGTGGGTGACCCTCATCATCACCGCCCTGGCCGACGGCCCGCAGCGGTACTCCGACCTGTCCCGCCGGATCGCCGGCGTCAGCCAGAAGATGCTCACCCAGACCCTGCGCTCCCTCGAGCGCGACGGCCTCCTGACCCGCTCGGTGACCCCGTCGATCCCGGTCCGCGTCGACTACGAGCTGACCCCACTCGGCCAGACCCTGCTACCCCTCGCCGCCGCCACCAAAGCCTGGTCCGAGTCCCACCTCCGCGAGGTAGCCGCCGCCCGCACCCAACACGACCTGGACCTCCCAGCATGACCAACCAACGCCCTCAAGACGGCGCGCAGGACGGCGCGCGGGACCGCGCTCAGGATGGCGCGCAGGACCGCGCAGCCGATCGGCGGGTGGTTGTGCTGGTCGTGCCGGCAGCAGGCACCTGGGCGCCGCCTGGCCGCGACCCGGAGGCGTGGCGCCTCGCGCTCGCCGAGGACACCTACGAGGTACTGGCCGCGCTCGACCGCGTCGACGTCGCAGTAGCCGTGCTGGGCGGCGGCGACGCCGCGGTGGCCGAGGTGGCCGCCCTCACCTGGCCGGGCACACCCGTCTACGCCGCGAACACCGTCCTCGACGCAGTAGCCCTCGCCGGCCCGGCCGCAGCAGTGGTCGCCGTCAGCCACGACGTACCCGACCTCCCAGGCCTCCTCATCGGCAAGCTCTTCCGCGCCCTCAGCACCGCCGACATCGCGGTCACCCCCTCCGAGGACGGCACCCTCGCCGCCATCGGAGTCAACATCCCCACCGCCGACTGGGTCACCACCGCCGCCCCCACCTTCGACACCCCCCTCGCGGACCTCGAGTCCCGCAAACCCCGCCGCCACGCCGTCGCCATCGGCCCCGGCTGGCACCGTCTGCAATCACCTGCTGACATAGCGCGACTGGATCCCGGCCTCGAAGGCTGGGACGCCACAAGATCCATACTTCGTCACCCGTAACCCGTCACCTTCCTCCTCCCCGCTCGTTCACCAGGCAGCGGGACTTCTGGGGGAAGCCCCCGCCAAGGTGTCGATGCCGTTCAGGGGCGGTACCCGACACCTGGGGGATTCCCACCAGGAGCCGCACCGCGCGCCCCCGGTGGGAGCTGGAGTACGACGGGGATCGCAGTACAAGAGGCACGGGGGCAACACCACGTCGGCACGGAGACCGACAAGCACCACGGTGAAGTCGAACACCCCAGCACGACGGGGATCGAATAACGAAGTCCGCTCACGGGGACCGCAGTACGGCGGGGACACACGGGGGCCCGCAGTACAAGGGGGATCACGGGGGAATCGCAGTGCCCGGGGGGACGGGGAAACCGCAGGCCAGCGGGGGAAGCAGCAACGTGCGCGTCGGCACGGGGGGCCGACAAGCACGCACGAGGACATGGACACCACAGCACTACTGGGATCGCGGTACGAAGGCCGCTCACGGGAAGCGCAGTAGTTCAGGGGACTCACGGGGCGCAGTACAAGGGGAACACGGGGAGATCGCAGTAAGAGGGGGCGCGGGGAACAGCAGGTCAACGGGGAGCAACAACGTGCGCGTCGGCACGGGGGCCGACAACACGCACGGGGATGTGGGCACCACAGCACGATCACGTGGGAGCCAGGGGAATCGCCGTACGACAGGTGCCTACGGGGGAGCGCCGTACAGCGGGGGGATCACGGGGGATCGCAGTACCAGTGGCACGGGGGACCGCAGGCAACGGGGTAGCAGCAACGTGCGCGTTGACGTGGGGATCGACAAGCACACACGGGAAACATGGGCATCGCCGGATGACGAGCTCCTACGGGAGCGCAGTACGGCGGGCTCATCCGGGGGAAGGCAGTACGACGCGGTTCACGAGGGACTCGGTGAGCGGGGGCCGGGGAACCCAGTACGTCGGGGGACGCGGTACGACAGTGGTCGCGGGGGGAAGTGCGGTGCGACGGGGGTCGGGGGAGGCGCAGCATCACAGGGTTCACGGGGGACTCAGTGCGCGCGGCACGGGGGTTGCAGTTGGACGCATCACGGGGAACGCAGTACGTCGCGGGAGGTGCGACAGGGGCATCCGGGGGAGTGCAGCGCGACGGGGGTCACCGGGAAGCAGTACGAACGGGGAACGCAACGCACGGGTGTCACGGGGGACGCAGTGCGTGAGGCAGGAAGCCGCAAAGCACGGGGGCTCGGGAGAACGCAGTACGGGATCTCGAGGGGACGCGCGGAACGAAGGTTGCGGGGGCACGGAGATAGCGGTGCCGCGGGGATAGCGGTGCAACGGGGATGCGGGGGAAGGTAAGCGGCGGGTGCTGAGGGGGTGCCTGTCTGGTGGCGTGCGGGTCGGCTTGAACCGGCCGACCCGCAGCTGCGATGCAGTCTCGCGGGGTGCGCAGGTAGTTGCTGTTAGCTACTAAGCGTGCGTGGTGTGAGGGCGAGGCGGTGGCGGGTTCTGGTGACTAGGTCCTGGACGCTGTGGTCTACGTCCGGCAGGGCGTCCATCGGGAACCAGGCGAGGTCGTGCGACTCCTCGCTCATCACGTAGTCAGTACCAGCGGTCGCCGTCACGAGGAACTGGACATCCAGGTGGTACGCGCCTGCGCATCCACCAGCCAGCAGTTGGTGGCGAGACAGTTGTACCGGGCTCGGGTCGATGGACAGGCCCGACAGCCCCGACTCCTCAGTCGCCTCCCGCAGGGCGGCGCCGGCGAGCGTCGTGTCACCAGCCTCGCAGTGCCCGCCGAGTTGCAGCCACTGACCAACCGTCTTGTGCAGCGTCAACAGCACCCGGCTGCCAGACGCATCCACAACCAGCGCACTGGACGTCACGTGCTCCGGCCGACAACTCCGCCACATCCCATCCGCCCGCTCCCTCAGATGCCGCAGATAATGCGCCCGCAACTCCCCCTGCTCCTCATCCGGCGCACTCCACCCCTCCAACGTCTCCATCGCATCCCCATGCAACACCCCGCCAGTCTCCCCCATCCCCACACCACTCCCCACCACACCCGCGCCAGACACCGGCCCCACGGCGAGACCGCACCTGCGCCGCCGCATCACGCCCGAGCCGGGCGCCGGGGCACTGGCCGCGCTGAGATGCCGTGCCTGCGCCGAGACATCGCGGTGGCATCGAGGCCTCGTACCACACTGCGTCGGATCACCAGCCCGCGTCGAGGTAGCGCGCTGGTGCCGGACGCTGGATGCGTCGGGACATCGCGCCGCACCGGCGTCGGCCGCAGGACTGCGCGGGACGCTCGCATCGGGTTGAGATGTCGTACGGCGCCCGAGTCCTGTGGATCGGGCGCCGTCTGAGTGGGGCGACTACTTGGGGGTGTCGGGGTTGTCGTCTTCGTTGGGGAGGAAGTCGGTGATGTCGATGTCGGCTAGTTCGCCGGCGTGTTGGGCGAAGCCGATGGGGTCGTCGAGGTCGGAGGCGCTGGGGAGGAGGTCGGGGTGGGACCAGAGCTCGTCGCGGCCTTCGATTCCGCGGGCGTCGCGTACGGCGGCCCACAGGTTGGCGGCGTCGCGGAGGCGGCGCGGGCGGAGCTGGAGTCCGACCAGGGTCGCGAACGTCTGCTCGGCCGGACCGCCGGCCGCGCGGCGACGGCGTACCGTCTCCGCCAGTTGCACTGCGGCGGGCATCCGGTCCTTGGTCGACTCCCGTACGACGTCGTCCACCCAGCCCTCGACCAGGGCGAGTGCGGTCTCCAGGCGGACCAGGGCCGCCTTCTGCTGCTCGGAGTCCTCCGGCTCGAACAGGCCGCCGGCGAGCGCCTCCTGCATGGCCTCCGGGTTCTGCGGGTCGATGTCGGCCATCGCGCGTTCGATCTTGCCGGTGTCGACCTCGATCCCGGAGGCGTAGTCCGCTACGGCCGCGAGTACGTGCTGGCGCAGCCACGGCACGCCTGCGTACAGCCGCTGGTGAGCGACCTCACGCAGCGCCAGGTACAGCCGGACGTCCTCGTCGGCCAGCCCCAGGCCTTCCGCGAACTTCGCGACGTTGTCCGGCAGCAGAACAGCCTGGCCGGTCGGACCGAGCGGCAGTCCGATGTCAGACGAGCTCACGACCTCGCCGGCGAGCTCGCCGAGCGCCTGACCAACCTGCGCACCGAAGATCGAGCCGCCCAGCTGCCGCAGCATTCCCGCCATCGGCCCGGCCAGCTGCTGAGCCTCGGCCGGCAGCGCGTTGCCCATGGCACCGGCCACGTGCTCGGCGACCGGGTCGACGATCGTCTGCCAGACCGACAGCGTGTTCTCGACCCACTCCGCCCGGCTCCAGGCAGCCGTCGTCGTGGACGCCTCTGGCAGCGTGGTCGCCTCGTCCAGCCAGTGCTCGGCCAGCCGTACGGCGTCGGCCACGCGGTCCGAGTCCGTAGGCGTGATCGAGCGATCCCCGCCTGCCGAGACGGTCTTGCGGGCGATGTCCTTGGCCAGGTCCCAGTTCACCGGCTTCCCGTCGCCGGAGCCGCTGAGCAGCTGCTGGACCTGCGCGAAGATCGCGTTCAGGTCGGGAGCGCCGCCCGCGCCGGCCGCACCGGAGAACTGCTGGAACATGGCCTCGAACGGAGTTCCCTTGAACGGGTTGTCCGGTTCGTCGCTCATCGGAGTGGGCCTTCCTGTGCGGGTGGGGCGTACAACTCCAACGTACTGGTTCCACCCGCCGGTTCCTCCCCGGCGAACGCATTACTCCTCTACTTCGCCCCTGGCAGACCCCTGACTTTCCCCCGACTCCCCGGCTGACGAGGTCGAGGCATGGCCGGCGTACTGCGTGCAGACCGCGGTGGGGGAGAATTGTGGGAGTTGGGGGCGGATTGTGGTTGGGTGGGGACTCTGGTGGGAGGAGGGACGGATGGGCGGCGCGATCAGGTTGCTGGACGTGCGGGACGGGGTGCTGTCCAGCGATGAGGTGCTGGCTGCTGTCGCGGATCCGACCGCCGGCGGCACTGTTCTCTTCATCGGCACTGTGCGCAACCACGACCAGGAGAAGCCGGTGGACCGGCTGAGCTACGAGGCGCACCCGGACGCGCTGAAGCACCTGCAGACGGTTGCGGAGCGTGTTTGTGAGGACACCGCGGTGACCGCGCTGGCCGCCGTACACCGGACCGGGGATCTGAAGATCGGGGACGCCGCGGTGATCGTCGCTGTGGCCGCCTCGCACCGGGATGCCGCGTTCGCCGCCTGCCGGCGGCTGATCGACGATCTCAAGGCCGAGGTCCCGATTTGGAAACACCAGCACTTCAGCGACGGTGCCAGCGAGTGGGTCGGCGCTCACTGACACGTACTCTGGGCGCATGAAGGTGGCCGGATGAGGGTTTTGGCGTGGCTGGCGTTCCCGCTGGTCGCCACGCTCCTGGCGATGTGCTGGGCCGCGTGGCGCGGGCGGAGCCGTGGTCCGCGCCGGTCCGGCGGCGCCTTCGCATCGGTCGAGGACTTCCGTCGGTTCAACGAGACCCTCGCTGCGCCCGGCCCGCGAGCCACTCCGGAGCGTCGTCGCGGCCCGTTCCGCCGTACCTCCAAGGACTCGGGCGGCGGGGCTGTGCAGCGATCCGTCGTGACCGGCTTCGGTGGAGCCGGGACGGTTGGGCCGGCCGGAGCGTTGGACTCATCAGGGACGCTTGCCGTTACCAGGAAGCTCGGTTCGGCCGAGACGTTCGGTTCCACCAAGATCGCAGGGCAGGGTTCGTGACACGTCGTACCGCCACGCTGGTCGCTTCGATCGTCGTGCTCGTCATCTCGCTCGGGCTGGTCACCGCCTTTCCGGTGCCGTTCGTCTCGTTCAGCCCGGGTCCGGTGAAGGACACCCTCGGCGAGTCCAAGGGCAAGCCGGTGATCGAGATCACCGGGCACCAGACGTTCCCGACCTCCGGCCGGCTCGACCTGACCACGGTCTCGGTCACCTCGCCCGAGCGCGAGCTCACCCTGCCGCAGGCGATGCGCAACTGGCTCGACCCGCACCACGACCTGTTCCCGCGCGACATCATCTACCCGCCGGAGCAGAGCGCCGACGAGGTCGAGGAGCAGAACACCGCGGAGATGACCGGCTCGCAGGACAGCGCGATCGCGGCCGCTCTGCAGGCGGCGAGGGTCCCGTTCCACCCGAAGGTCTCCACGGTGGCCAAGGACACCCCGGCGGACGGCAAGCTCAAGCCGGGCGACGTCGTACTCGCGGTCGACGGGAAGACGGTGTCGCAGGTCGCGCAGGTGGGCGAGCTCGTCCGCGAGCACAAGGTCGGCGACGACGTGATCTTCCTGATCCGCCGCGGCACCGCCGAGCAGACCGTGCTGCTGAAGACCGCGGCCACGCCAGGAGAGGCGACCCGCCCGATGGTCGGCATCACGATCGGCATCGACTCGCAGGTGAAGGTGACGGTCAACCTCGGCCAGGACATCGGCGGCCCCAGCGCCGGTACGGCGTTCGCGCTCGCCATCTACGACAAGCTGACCCCGGGCCCGCTGCTCGACGGCAAGCACGTGGCCGGCACCGGGACCATCGACGCCCTCGGCCAGGTCGGGGCGATCGGCGGCATCCAGCAGAAGATCGCCGGCGCCAAGGAGGACGGCGCGACCGTGTTCCTGGTCCCGGGCCCGAACTGCGAGGCCGCGCTGCACGCTGACGTGAAGGACATCCAGCTGGTGAAGATCACCACGCTGAACGAGGCGATCGGCGCCCTCAAGGCGCTGTCCACCGGAAGTGGATCGGTCCCGACATGTACGCCGTGAGCCACCAGAACGTACCGGCCAGCCGAAGGGAAGATCAGGCGGCATGGATTCCGTAGGCACTCTGCCTCCCGACGCGCTGAGCCGCGCGGTGATCGAGATCGAGAAGCACGTGAGCAGCGCGGGCTGGGACCAGCCCGCGCAACTGTTCGCCCTGGTCCCGACCGATGAACTGCTGCGCGCCGAGCCGCAACTGGCCGCCGAGCTCGGCGCCGAGGACGCGTCCCAGCCGCTGACCCCGGTCGCGCAGGGCGAGCTGCCCGGCGGCCTCGAGGACGAACACCTGGCCGATGCGCTGGGCCGCATCGAGTGGCCGGACGGCGTCAGCGGCTGCGCGCTCGCGATCGAGCGGGTCGTGCTGCCGGCCTCGGCCGAAGCCGGCCTGTCCGGCGTCGAGTCCGACGCGGAGCTCGCCCGGATGGCGGGCAGCGACCCACGCCGCCACGAGGTCCGGATGGTCGCCGCGGTGCTGCGCGAAGGCGCCCGCTTCGGGGCCGTTCGGCTACGTTCACATGACGAGGACAGTGCGGTGCTGACCGGCACCGACTTGGTCCCCACGCTGTGCGAAGTACTGTCTTTGACATTCGAACCTTCGGCCGACAGCCGGCCGGGCGAAGGTCCTGGGGTCGACGGCATGAGTGACGACGAGGAGAACCGACCATGAGCGACGGCGTCTATGACATGCCGGAGGAGCCGCGGCGGACGCGGCGAACATCTGGCGGACGGCCCCGGGCACTGCTGCCGACGATCGCGACGCTGATCGTCCTGCTCATCCTGTTCAGCGTCTTCACCGACGTCTGGACACAGCGGCTGTGGTACCGGTCGGTGGACCTGGGCTCGGTCTTCAGCACCGTGCTGGGGACCCGGGTGCTGCTGTTCGTGGTGATCGGCCTGCTGATGGCGGCGGCCGTGGTCGCGAACATCATCATCGCGTACCGCACCCGGCCACGGGTCGCCCTCGCACCGTCGCCGAGCCCCGGGTTCGAGCGGTACGGCGACCTGCTGCAGCAGCGCGGCAAGATCGCCATCGGCGTGATCGCGACGCTGATGCTGGTGTTCGGCGGATCGGCCGCGTCGGGGGAGTGGAAGGTCTTCCTGGCCTGGCGGAACCGGACCCCGTTCGGCGTCACCGACAAGCACTTCAACAAGGACATCGCGTTCTTCGTCTTCGACTACCCGTGGCTGCGCGTGCTGCTCGGCTTCGGCTACTCGATCGTGCTGCTGTCGCTGGTCGCGGCCGTCATCACGCACTACCTGTACGGCGGCTTCCGCCCGTCCGCGAAGGGACAGAAGGCCTCCGGTGCGGCGCAGGTGCAGTTCTCCGTGCTGCTCGGCCTGCTGGTCCTCCTCAAGGCCTTCAGCTACTGGCTGGACCGCTACGGGCTGACGACGTCGGAGAGCCGGTTATTCACCGGTATCTCCTACACAGGTGACAATGCGGTCTTGCCCAGCAAGGAGATCCTTGCGGTCATTGCTGTGCTGTGCGCGGGCTTGTTCTTTGCCAACGTGGTCCGCCGGACCTGGCTGCTGCCAGGTGTGGGGACCGTAGTGCTGATCCTGTCGGCGATCCTGCTCGGTGCCTTGTGGCCGGCGGCTCTGCAGCAGCTGCGGGTGCGGCCGAGCGAGCCGGTGCGTGAGGCGCCGTACATCACGAAGAACATCCAGGCGACGCGTCAGGCATACGGCCTGGAGGACAGCCAGGTGATCAACTACCAGGCCAACACGACGGCGACCCCGGCCGAGCTCGCGCGTGACGCCGAGGTCCTGCCGGGTATCCGGCTGATCGACCCGAGCGTGGTCGGGCCGACCTTCGAGCAGCTGCAGCAGGTCCGCGGCTTCTACTCGTTCCCGACGGACCTCGACGTCGACCGGTACAAGATCGGCAACGAGGTCAAGGACACCGTGATCGCGGTCCGCGAGGTGCAGATCGACCGGTTGCCGGCCGGTCAGCGCAACTGGAACAACGACCACACCGTCTACACCCACGGATACGGCGTCGTCGCCGCGAACGGCAACCAGCGCGCCGCGGACGGTACGCCGGTCTGGTCGGAGAGGGACCTGCCGCCGAGAGGTGACCTCGGTGACTACGAGCCGCGGATCTACTTCGGCGAGCAGTCCCCGGACTACTCGATCGTCGGCGGCCCGAAGGGCGGGCAAGCGGTCGAGCTCGACACGCCGGAGGGCAAGAACGGTGGCGACCCGACGCTGAACACCTACGCCGGCAAGGGCGGCGTGCCGGTCGGAACGTTCTTCAACCGGTTGCTCTACGCCACGAAGTTCCGGGACGCGAACGTCCTGCTGTCCAGCCGGGTGAACACCGACTCGAAGATCCTCTACGACCGCAATCCGCGCGAGCGCGTCGAGAAGGCCGCGCCGTGGCTGACTCCGGACGGCGACCCGTACCCGGCCATCGTGGACGGTCAGGTCGTCTGGATCGTCGACGGCTACACCACGTCGGCGAACTACCCGTACTCCGAGAAGGTCGCCCTGGACGACAGCACCCGGGACACCACCACCGGCCGCGGCACCATCGCGCAGCAGCCGAGTGAGGAGATCAACTACATCCGCAACTCGGTCAAGGCTGTCGTCAACGCGTACGACGGTTCGGTCGAGCTGTACGCCTGGGACGAGGAAGACCCGATCCTGAAGACCTGGATGAAGGCCTTCCCGGACACGGTCAAACCGCGCTCGGACATCTCGCCCCAGTTGATGGCCCACCTGCGCTACCCGGAGGACATGTTCAAGGTCCAGCGCGACCTGCTGGCCAAGTACCACGTGCAGGACTCGACCACCTGGTACCAGAACAGCGACCTGTGGCGCGTCCCGGCGGATCCGACGGCGGTCTCGTCCGGTGCGGACTCGTCTGCTCAAGTGAAACAGCCTCCGTTCTACCTCTCGCTGCGGATGCCCGATCAGGACGCTCCGAAGTTCTCGCTCACCTCGGTGTACGTGCCGAACGCGGAACGCGAGAACCTGACCGCGTTCATGGCCGTCGACGCCGAGGCGACGTCGCCGGACTACGGCAAGTTCCGGATCCTCCGACTACCTGGGAACGTGCAGATCCCGGGTCCTGGACAGGTGTTCAACAAGTTCCAGACCGATGACGGGATCAGATCGGCGCTGCTCCCGATCAACCAGCCGACCAGCGGTGCCAGAGCACAGTTCGGCAACCTGCTGACACTTCCGCTCGGCGGTGGTCTGCTGTACGTCCAGCCCGTCTACTCGGTCCGGACCAGCGGACCTGGTAGCTATCCGGTGCTCCGGTACGTGCTGGTGTCCTTCGGTGACCGCGTCGCCTACGGCAGCACGCTGCAGGAGGCGCTGAACAAGGTGTTCGACACCAACATCAGCACCGGTGAGCAACCACCGAACCAGAACCCGAACCAGAACCCGCCGACCACGAACCAGACGGTCAAGCAGGCGCTGGCCCAGGCCCAGGCGGCCTACGCGGCGGCCCAGGCAGCCTTGCAGAAGGGCAACCTCGGGGAGTACCAGAAGCAGGTCGAACTGATGAAGGCAGCGCTCGACCGTGCCGTGGCGGCGGGAGCCACACCGACGCCGGGCACACCGGCGCCGAGTGGTGCGCCGACCGCGACACCGTCAGCCACTCCGGCTCCGTCGACTCCGCCGTCGTCGCCGACAGGCTGATTCGAGGCTGCTCATCCGGGGCGGCGACACCGACATCCAGTCGGGGTCACCGCCCCGTGCCGTTGCCTGCAGCATCAGTTGCCTCAGGCACCGGCCGGGATCAGTCCTCCGGGCGGAAGCCCGTCGCCGTGTCGAGCAGATCCTGCTCGGAGAAGCGCCCGCGATCGAGCGACACCTCGGCCGCGACTCCCGGTGCGACGAAGTAGAACACCTCGTCGCCGTCCGCGATCAGGCCGTCGTACGCACCGATCTTGACCGCGCGGAGCTCCCAGGTGTCCGGGTCCTTCTCCTCGTACTCGATCAGGAACGCCTTCAGCGCCTCGAGATCGGTCAGTTTCTCGCCGCGCAGCGTCTTCATCGTCAGGTCGACCTTGTAGGCGCCCTCGGGATCCGGTCCGGTCTCCCAGACCCGGCTGTGGAAGCGGATGTCCTCCCACTCGTACTCGAAGTCGGTCGGCGTGCCGACGCCGGCCGGAAGGTGCTCGATGACGAAGCCGTCCAAGTTGTCAGCCCTCTGCTCGGTCGATGGGGGAGCCACGACGTACCCAGGACGCGGCTCGGCGGCGGCCGGGGCGGTCGTCCAGGCGCCGAGTGCGGCGAGGACGACCGCGCTCCCGATCACGATACGACGGGCCTGCGGTACGACTCGGGAACCAAGGGAAGAACGCGTCATGGCTGTCTCCTGAGCAACGTCGACGCCCTACCCGCTGCAGAGCGTCTTCTTGCCTTGGAAGATGCACCGATCGCAGCCCCACCCGGACGGCGATTTCGAAGCTGTGGAAAAGCTTCGTCAGTAGCCGATCAACCGGTGCAGCCGGTGGAAGGTCTGCTGGAAACCGAGCCGTGGCCACGTCCGTGACGACAACAGGTTCGTCACCCGCCAGTCGGTGACCACCGACGTGTAGCCGGTGTCAGCCGCCCACTGCACCACCGCCTCGCCCAGCGCACGCCCGGCACCGTGACCCCGCGCCTCCGGCAGTACGGCGGCGAAGCCCAGGAACCCCGCGTTGTCCGGCCGGGCAAGTCCGTTGTGCGCACTCGATTTCTCCAGCGAGCACCCGATCGACGAGCCGATCACGCGACCGTCGTACTCGGCGACGAAGGTCGCGTAGTCGTGGTCGTCGATCGACTCCTCCCAATCCGCCAGCGCCTCCTCGAGTGTGGGAATCTCCCCGGAGTTGAACACCGGCGACCGTCCCTGGTGCTGCGGCAGGATCAGGTCCAGCTCAGCCAGTACGGCGATGTCGTCGCGCGTGCCACGCCGTACCGTCAGATCAGGTGGTGCGACCAGCGGTGTGGTCGGCGCCGGCCGGATGGCGTGTGCGTGCTGCGAGCCGAACCCCAGGCGGAACCACGCGTCCACCAGCTCCGCGTCGTCGGGCACCAGCGCATAGTGCGCGATGCGGCCCTCGTCCACCCACTTGGCGGCGGCAACGGCGTACAGGTCGCGGATGTGTTCTGGCTCACGTACAGCGTGGCCGGCGGCCTCGACCCAGACGTTGGGGCCCCAGGACGAGGCCTTCGGCACCCCCAGCACATAGCCGATCAGCTCGCCGCCCTCTGTCAGCGCGGCGCCAGAGGCGCTCTCGCTCTCCCAGAGGGCTGTGACCTCGACCACTGCGAGCTGCTCGTCCTCGTAGTCCGCCGGCAGCAGAGGGTGCCGCTTCCGGTGCTCTTTGTGCCGCTCTGCGAGCAGTCGGGCCGCCGCGGGCAGGTCCGCCTCCTCGAACGGGCGGATGACGTGTCGGGACATACCCGGAAGGTACGCCGTCCCACCCGCAGCTGGCACGGGGTTTGAGTCACCCACCGCCACCCCGGGAGCCGATTTGGTTGCTCAGCCCCGATCCACTAAACTAAAACCACAACGACGCGGGGTGGAGCAGCTCGGTAGCTCGCTGGGCTCATAACCCAGAGGTCGCAGGTTCAAATCCTGCCCCCGCTACGGAAGAAGGCCCGGACCATCAGGTCCGGGCCTTCGTTTGTCCGGGGGACATGTGGTTGGGCTCTCACGTCGGCCTTCTACCGCGTTGCGACGAGCAGGTCTGGGCCCTAGGGGTGCTGATTGCGGCCGGTTGCAGAGCTATACGTACGGGAGCCGTTTCTCGGCCCACACCCAGTCGATTCGCTCCTGTTCGAGCCTGACCCGCAGGCCCAGCCGGTCGGTCACCAGATCGGAGTACAGGGCTGCCTCATCTGTTGTCAGGCGCTCGAGGGCAGCTGCCGTTGGCGAGCTCTCCTGGACCCAACGCCCACGATGGGCCAGCAGCGTCTCCCGATCCATGAGGAAGGATCGTGTCTGCGGCAGCCAGGCTCTCAGCTGACTGAGGATGGCGAACCCGTGCGTGTCAAGATCCCCCCAGTAGTGCACCTCTGTGCCTCGCAGCCACGGTAGCGATCCCGGCCGGTTGACTTCGAATCCCTTTCCCCAGATGGCGACTCCACCAGCGGGCACAGGCACGCTGAGGAACGTGATCTCGTTCTCTACGATGACTGCACGGCGGGCCTCAAGATCGAGTTGGGCCAGCTCCTCGACCCGGACGGTTGCGTCGCTGAACTGCCCAGCCAGTCTGAGTGCGGGATCGGAGCGTACGCGGATCAGTTCTGGCTTTGCTCGCAGGCCGAGGGCGGCGATGAAGCTCGTCGACGATGCCGGGACGCCGAGTAACCGGGAAAGCACAGCTCGATGCTGTTCCACGAACTTCGTGTCGACACCGGGAGCGCTGATCTCGCGAAGGTACTTCCCAGAGTCGCGCTCGTTGCTGAGCCAGCGGTACGCAGCGAGCAGTGCAGGCCAGGCCGGGTCGAGTGCGAGTGCTCGCAACGGCTGGCTGGCGATCCACGATCGGACGGCGGGTTCGGCGGCGGCCAGCGCCAGGATTTCGCGGTATCGACTCACCTCGCGGCCGACGCCGAGCAGTGCCCACACTTGGTCGTACGTCGCCACCTTGGCGCGACTCGGGATGCGGTTACGGCCGAACACCCGGCCACCGACCGGCGCGAACTCGAGCGAGTAGTGCCTGTCATCGCGCCGTCCGGAGTCGAGGGCTGCGATCCACGACTGCACTGCGGCGAGATCGTCGCCGATCTGAGCGGGCCGCGGGCCGCTCAACGGTATCTCGATGACAGGAAATGGATCGCCCGCTGACAGCGCGCGCAGCAGCGTGCCATCGTCCCAGCGGCGCCTGATACGCGCGTGGATATCGGCAACCGTTGTCCATCCCGTCATGCCTGGTGCCCTGCCCTGCGTTCCCGGAACTCCTCGATCGTCAAGGTCTGCAGGCGGGAGTAGCTCCCGCCTGGGTTGTCGACGAACCCGATCGACCGGACATATGGCTCGATCACGTGCACCTTCTGTAGCGGGGTGACGATGAGCAGTTGCAGCCCGAGCTTCGCGAACAGTTCGAGTGCGTACCGGGTCGACGCGTCCGAACCTCGGCCGAAGGCCTCGTCGATGACGGCAAACCGGAAGTCACGCGACTTTGCTGCGCCCCACTCGAGGCCGAACTGATAGGCAAGCGAGGCCGCCAGGATCGTGTAGGCGAGTTTCTCCTTCTGCCCGCCGGACTTGCCGTCGGAGTCACGGTAATGCTCCCACTCGTCGTCGGTGAGCCGCTCGCGCTCGGAGGCGGAGAATGTGAACCAGTTGCGCACATCTGTGACCCTGCGGGTCCAGGCCTTGTCGCTGTCGCTGTGTCCCTCCCGGCCCCTGAACCGCTCGATGATGCGCTGGACGTCGAGAAACCGTTGCTCGGAGTAGTGATCGTCCTCCGGTGCCAAAGTGTCGTCCGTTGCGGCCCGTAGATCGGTGCGGAAGTTCTGGATCTCCTGGTTGACTGTGCGCTCGGTGTCCAGACGGATGTAGCGTCCGGGACTGTAGTCGATCGCGCCGAGTGCCTCGTTGATCCGGTCCACTCGGCTGCGGATCTCCTCCGACTGACGCCGCAGCCAGTTGTTGAACTGCGCCAGCTCCCTGATCGTGTTGGTGTTCAGCTGGCGCTTGAAGTCCTCTTCGAAACGAGGCAGGTCGTCATTGGTGACCCGGTCGTGGAACTCTCGGAACTCGCTGCGCGCCTCGATGCTTGCATCCATCTCGGTCGTTGCCTCCGGCCAACGGCGGCGTACGTCGCTCATGTACTGCAGGATGCTCTGCGTGTAGCCGCCCAGCTCCTTTGCCATGCGGTCGATCGCTGCCTGCAGTTCTGTGGTCAGCGATTCCGCGACAGGCCTGCACGAGGCCGCTGTGCGAGGCATGGCCTTGCCGAGCCGGCTGGTCAGATCCGGGTACGACAGGCGCGCGGTCTCAAGGGTCGTGGCCTGCTGTGCAGCGACGAGTGCTTCGTCCGTCCCACGGTCGGCGGTATCGCGTTCGATGCGGTCCTCAAGCTTGCCGATCTCGCGGGTCAGGCCAGACAGCTCGTCGGCGAGTCGCTCCGCCTGCCCCGCGTTTTCGGCCAGGCGCCGCTCGATCTCTGCCAGCTCCGTCGATCCACTGATCAGCCGGGCACGCTCATCTTCGGCCCTGGCCGCACGACTCTCGGCGTCCTCCCAATCGACGTCGATCCAAGACGTGTACTCCGCCAGCCGTGCCAGTGCGGTCCCGCGCGTCGAAAGTGACTCACGCTCTGTCTGCGCATCGCGTAACTGATCCTCGGCAGCGAGCAGCGAGTCCTGCTGCTCCTTGAGGTGTTCAGTGAGCGCATCGATCTTCCGCTCGTTGACCCAACCGAGCACCCAGGAACGGGGATCATCGACCCTCGACCGATCGTCCTTCTCATGCCGCTCGCCCGCCCGGATCTGCCCCTCGCGGGTCACCGCACGATGCTCGGACCGAAACTCCTGAATCGTCTCGACGCAGCGGTAATCCGCGCGTTTGATGAGCTCGTCAGCCAGGTAATCGCGGAACTCACCGTCCCGCACTTCGATGCAATCGGCCAACAGGAGACCTGAACCTGTGCGGCGAGGCCGCAGCGGTACGCGGCGGGCCGGAACTCGCTCGTAGACAAGTTTGGTTCCAGTCACGCGGCCGTCGTTGCGCCGGTAGGTCAGCCGATGCTCGTTGACCCACCGGGCGACCCTGTCGTAGTGCGCGGGTCGAACAAGAAGCGACAGAGCGAATCCGCGCAGGACTCGTTCGGCGGCTCCCCTCCAGTCACCGAACTCTTCCGCCACATCGAGAAGCTCGCCGGCGAAGGGCACGTCGTCGTCAGACAGGTCGAGGTCGTGACAGAGTTGCCGTCGTACGGCGAGTTGGCTGCTCGGCAGATTGCTCGTGCGGCTCGCCAGGCTCGCAAGTTCGGCGCGGGTTTCCTCGCCGAGACGACGCCGTTCCTGCCTCCGACCGGTCAGCTCAGCCACCTTCTCGTCCAGCCCGGCCTGCGTTGCCGCGACGATGGTCGACTGCTCTCGCACGACTGCCGCCAGGGCGGAGAAACCGATGCTGTCCGACACCGCGGTGAGCCCGGCGTCAGACACGCGCGAATCGAATCTCGAACGGCGTTCCCTTCGATGCGCCGCCTGCGTAGTCGCGTCAGCTGCCAGCCGCTCCAACTCGGCCACCCGATTCCCGCCGGCGCCGGCTCGCGCTGTGATCAAGTCCTCGCGTTCGCGCGCCAGTCCCTCCGTGACCTCACGCCTCACCTTGATCTGGTTCGCGCGCTCGTCGCGTAGCTGTGTGTTGGCCTCGATCTCCGAGCTGAGCAGACCGATCCGCAACTCGGCGAAATACATCCGTGCGGCGTCCCGTTGCAGTTCCAGGTCGCCACGACGTGCGAGGGCCTCGTCGTAGCGATCACTGGTAGCGACCAGGGGGCGCAATGCCTCGAGTTGCTCCCGTGCTCGGGTGACGGTGTCGTGCGCCTTCGTCAGGTCCTCGAAATGGGCGACGATGCCCTTGACCTTCTCTGTTGCGTCCACCGGCTCGAGCATGTGGTTGCGTACGAACTCGTTGAGGTTGCCCACCGACTTCATCGATACGGTCTGATGGAAAAGCTCCATCGCCTGCTCCGACTTGATGCCGAGCAGCCGCCGCACCCGGCGGCCGTAGTCGGGGAACACCTTGTGAATATCGGCGCCGGACGCGCGCAGCCGCCGGCGCAGATCGTTCAGGTCCGTGCCGAATGCTGTGAAGTCGCTCTCGATCGACAATTCTTTGGGTGATGTGACGAAGAACCGGTCCGGCTGGCCGGCCTTGTCTTTCTGATGGAACACCTGTGCGAGGCTGACCGTCTCGCCGTACCCCTCGTTGACGAAGACACCCAGGAGCACGGAGTACGACGTGTGGTTTCGCAGGCCGATCGCGCGCGACGTCCCGGACGACTCGATACGCTCGGACTTGTAGTGGCCCTCGACGTAACTGCGCAGTGTTCGTTCTTTGGCGTCGGCGCCCGCGGCCTTGTTGTAGGAGATCTTGTTGGCCGGGAGAAGCAATGTTGTCATCGCATCGACGAGCGTGGACTTGCCGCTGCCGATGTCGCCGGTCAGCAGCGCAGTCTCGCTACCAGGGATCAACCGCCAGACGCGCTTGTCGAAAGTGCCCCAGTTGAAGACCTCGAGTCGTTGTAGCCGGTAGCCGGCGTGGCTGCTCGGCTCGAGTTCGACCGAAGAGAACAATCCGTCAGGCATCGTCGCCTCCTCCGGCCGTCCTCGCGTACTCCTGCAGTTTGCCTGCGAAGTCGGACAGGGTCTGCGCATCGACGTACGCCTTCAGGATGCGCCGAACCTCCCAGTGGTCTGGTTGGCCTCGGAGTTGCCGCAGGAAGCCGAGTTCTGCGGCCTTCCTGATGGTCGTGTCCACCTGGTCGATCACTCGGGCTTCATTCGTCGAGTCGGCGAGAAACAGCCTGAGCATCTCGACGGTCTGGTCACGGGTGAGCACGAGCTTGCCTTCGCCGCCCGTCGTTTCGAACTCCACCAGGCGCTTTCGCAGCAGGACAAGCAGCAAGCTGAGGTTGTAAGTGAGGCTTCGGCGGTTCACCAGCCGCGGCAACGCTTCCTCGCCTTCGTCCTCGTCGCGGCTCTTGAGGTAGGCGTAGCCCTCACTGTGGTCCACGACCAGGTCCACCCCGATCGCAGCGAAGTGATCGCGTACCGGGCCTGCATGGCGGTCGAGCGCGGACCAGGTGTCCTCGTCAGTCTCGCGATAGACCACGCCTCGCATCAGGCGGATGATCGCGGTCGCAACCGCATGTTCCTCCGGCGTTCTCATCGTCGGGTCACCGTGACCCGCGGCAGCCGTGCTCGCCGTAAGACGCCACCCTGGTCGTACTCGACAAGTGTCTCGTCGTCCTCGTCCATGGTGACCTCGATGTCGTCGTCCGATAGGGCGAGATAGCCGATGATCTCGGCCGCACCGTGCTCGAGTGGGTAGAGGCCGATGATGTCCTCGAGCAGGGCGGAGCTGCGCTCCGGGACGAGGGATCGGATGTTGTCGGCCAGCCGAACCGGATCGACGAACGATTGCCCGAGCAGTGCAGCCACATCCACGACCTCATCGTCAGCAGGCCCCAGCAGGCTGTCGAGCTGCGCTGTCGGACGGGCGTCGTAAAGGGGCCTCTCGAACGGCAGAGCAACCGCGATTCCCGGTACGTCGACCTGCAGTCCGACATCCGGCGGTTGCTCCCGGCAGGCCAATGCCGCAGCCTCGACCGACCTGACGAGATCGAGCACTCGCCGGTTCTCCAGCCAGATCTGGTCGTCCAAGAACCGTCGCAATTGCTCCGAGATCAGCCGGACCGTTCGTTGGGTGCGTTCGGCCGCCTCCGACCAGTCGTGGTGAATCGTCCGCAGACGAAGGTCGGCGTCGAGTTGGTCGAGCGACTGCACCCGTGCCAGGAGCCCGGCAAGCTCGTCCTGGCGTGACTCGGAGAGCAGGAAGTCGTAGAACGCTTGGAAGGTGCGCCCCTGATCGGATCCGGTGATGTCCGAGCGGCTCCCAATCAGGTCGGCGAGCAGATCGGCCTTGCTTCCGTCCCACGCTGCGATCTGTTCGCGAGCGGCTCGGTCCAGCGCGCGGAAGTTGTCCTCCACTTCCCGGAAGTCCGACAGTAACTCCCGGGCGATGCCGGCGAACTGCTGGTAGCGGTCGAGTAGCGCGGTCCGCTCGAGTGTCGTCACGATGCCGGCCTCGACATCGGCGATCTCCTGGTCGATACCTGCGCGTCGCCGCCGGAGCTCGGTCAGCCGGACGCCCGGATCGGTCTCGGTGCCGTGGACGATCTGACGGAGCAGATCGACGATCGTCTGCAGCCGCGATTCGGTACCGACGAACGGCCTGGTCTGAAGGCCGGTTACCCACGCGTACGCCTTCTCGAACGCTGGTGTGGCATCGTAGTGGACCTCGTCGGAGCCGAGCGGATAGAAGCGACGTAGCCAGCCCGCCTCCGCCGCTGCCCAGTCCTCGAGATAGTCGAGGGCGGGACGGGGATAGCGGGGGTCCTCAGATGCACCTGAGTTGAGCGTGTAGAGAACGTCGTCAAGTGCTGCTTCGAGGGCGGCCGCTGGGGTCGGTCCGTGGTTGTCCTCCACGAAGAACCGGCCGAGGAACGACAGCACGAGCGGTGCGTTCGTTGCCCGCAGGAGTCGCCACGCGGGATGCCGGTCGCGCAACCGCTCGATACCGTCGTACTCCATATGGCCCCCTTTCGGCTCGACCAAGCGTAGATAGGTCCGCCGACACTTTGGGTAGAGCGCGTGCCGTGCGAAGCTCACCCTCCCTGCTGCTGCGTGCTCATTCCGCTTCACCCGGAAACGCTCAGCCTGACGGACAACCCGAGGTGGTCGGAGATGTCGGGGCGGTCGGTGAACATCAGGTCGGCGGACTCGACGTTGACGGCTCCGGTGACCAGCACGAAGTCGATGCACTGCGAGGTGCGGCCCGGCGGGAGGTACTCGGCGCGGAAGGTCGGGGGACACGCGCCGGCGAACGCGTCTACCAGGAAGGCCTTGGCGATGAAGGAACGGAAGAGGTCGCTGTCGCGTGGCACGTTGAAGTCGCCGCACACGATCGCCGGCCCTGGCAGCGCGTCGACGACATCGGCGAGTACGGCGAGCTGCGCGCGATGCGTGTCGTAGAAGCGGTTGGACTCCGACCAGTCTCCGTCGACGTTCGCGGTCGGATGTGTGTTGACGACGTATCCGAACGCCAGGCGCGTGACCAGAGTGCCCTTGAACCCCGAGGAGAAGCGGACATAGTCCGTGGCTTCGACCGGTCGGCGTGAGAACGTCGCCAACCCGCCGGCCGGTCCGACCAGGGAGCGTCGGTAGCTGATCCATCGGTAAGACGGCATCCACCGGACCAGCTGCCTCAAGTGGTAGTACGTCAACACCTCCTGGACGTTGACGACCTCCAGGTCCGACCCCTCGAACTCGCGCCCGATCACGCCGTACCGTTCCCGCAGCCGTGATCTCAGCACCGGGATCCCCCGGGTGTTGAAAGTTGCAACCGACAACTTGCCCATACGCCTCCAGTCGTAGCTCGGGTCAGGGTAGATCCCGGCGGAAACCCCGATGTGGGTGCGGTGGGGAATCAGTAGTTTGCGGGGTGTGATGACTTTCGAGGTGTTGATCCGAGGTGGGGAGCTCAGTCTGCAGGAGCCGGTGGCTCGCGTCTTGTGTCCGGTGGAGGGGCATGACGGGCCGTGTGAGGTGCCGTGGGGGTTCTCGGTGAGTGGGCAGGACGACCTGGTGCTGGGGATCTACGCGTCGCCGGCGAAGGCGGCTGAGGTGGTCGAGCGAGTGCAGGAAGTCGTCGGTGCAAGCGAGGTCGTGCTGAGCCCGGCGCCGGCGGACCACTTCGAAGAGCTGGCAGAGCAGCACCGGATCGAGCACGGCGGCTGATACTGGGCTCGTGGACGCTATTGCCGAGGCTCGGAGCGCGTACGACGTACGCCGCTGGGCGCGCGCGTACGAGCTGTTCGCCGCGGCGGACGGCCTCAGCGCCGACGACCTGGATCGCTACGCCGTCGCAGCGATGCTGGTGGGCCGGATGGACGACTACCACGCCATCCGTGAGCGCGCCTACGAGCAACTGCTCGCCCAAGGCGACTTGCTAGGGGCGGGTGGCGCAGCGCTCTGGACCGGTATGCAGCGCATGGTCGAGGGCGACGTCGTGGCCGGCGGCGGCTGGCTGGCGCGAGCGGCCCGGCTGATCGAGGAGGACGGCACCGACTCGGTGCCGGCCGCTGTGCTGGGGATGAGCCAGGCCTTCCAGGTCACCGAGCTCGACCAAGCGATCGCGATTGTCGGCGAGGCGGTCGCAGCCGGTCGCCGACTCGGCAGCCGCGACCTGGTGGGGCTCGCGCTGCACCAGCAAGGGCTGCTCCTGCTGCAGGCTGGCCGCTCGAGTGAAGGCCTATCCAGGCTGGACGAAGCCATGGTCGAGTTGTCGTCCGGTGAGCTGTCGCCGATGGTGACCGGCATCGTCTACTGCGGTGCGATCACCGGCTGCTGGACGGTGTACGAGCTGGGTCGCGCAGAGCAGTGGACCGCCGCGATGACTCGCTGGTGCGACAGCCAGCCCGAGCTGGGCAACTTCACCGGCGAGTGCAAGGTACGACGCGCCGAGCTCAAGCAACTGCGCGGCGACTGGACCGATGCTCGCGAGGACCTTGCCCGTGTGAACCAGGTCGACCTGTGGGCCGTCGGGGTCGCGGCGTACGTCCGGGGGAACCTCGACCGGCTCCAGGGCCACTTCACGGATGCCGAGGAGTGCTTCACCGAGGCGAGCCGGCTCGGCACCGACCCGCAGCCCGGGCTGGCCCTGCTGCGGCTCCAGCAGGGCAGTGTGCAGGCAGCCGCGGCGATGATCCGCCGCTGTCTGTCCGAGGAGCAGGACGACGCGAAACGCATCGAGGTCCTCTTCGCCGCGACCGAGATCCTCCTCGCGGCCGGGGACGCCAAGACAGCCGCGGCAGCGGTCGAGGGCCTGAGCATCTTCGCTAAAAAGTGCCGTACAGCAGTGGTCGGCGCACTGTGCGACCAGGCCCAGGCGATGATCCAGCTCGCCGGCGACCACCCGGAGGCTGCGCTCACCCCGGCCCGTGCCGCGCTCCGGCGGTGGGTCGAACTGCGAGCGCCGTACCAGGAGGCTCGCACGCGGTTGCTGATCGCGGACGCCTGCCGAGCGCTCGGCGACGGCGAGTCGGCGGACCGGGAGACGGTGACGGCGCGCGCGACGCTGGAGAAGCTCGGCGCGAAGACCGACTTGCAGCGCCAGGACGGTCAGCTGACACAGCGCGAGATCGAGGTACTACGCCTGGTCGCCACCGGAGCCACCAACCGGGCGATCGCGGCACAGCTCGTGCTCAGCGAACGGACCGTCGACCGGCACGTGAGCAACATCTTCATCAAGCTCGGCGTCTCGTCGCGGTCGGCGGCCACTGCCTACGGCTTCGAACACAAACTCGTCTGAGCAGGTACCCATTCGACCCGTTGGGTACTTTCGCCGACGCACCGGCACAGCCCGGATTCCTACCTTCGAAACACCATCGAAGGAGGGACCATGAGGTACGAGACAGTAGTGATCGGAGCAGGGCAGGCCGGGCTGTCGGCGGGCTACCACCTGGCGCAGCGCGGCAAGCCGTTCGTCATCCTGGACGGGGCCGACCGGGTCGGCGGGTCGTGGCTGAACCGCTGGGATTCGCTCGCCTTGTTCACTCCGTCCAACCGCAACAACCTGCCCGGCGAGAAGTTCGGCGGCGGCTTCAGCTTCGCGTCGAAGGACGAGATGGCCGCCTATCTGCAGCGGTACGCCGAGCAGCAGCAGCTGCCGATCCGCCTCGGCACGAGAGTGGACGGCTTGTTCCGCGAGGGCGACGGCTTCCGCGTCACCGCCGGCACCGAGTCGTTCGAGACCGACAACGTGATCCTGGCGACCGGCGTGCACCGGGTGCCGAAGATCCCGGACTTCGCCGGTGAGCTGTCGCCGGACATCGTCCAGCTGCACTCGGCCGACTACCGCAACCCCGGACAGCTGCAGCCGGGCACGGTGCTGATCGTCGGAGCGGGAAACTCCGGCGCCGAGATCGGGGTCGAGGTCGGCAAGACGCACAAGGTGCTGCTGGCCGGCCGGAACGTCGGCTACATCCCGATCGAGGTGCGCGGCTGGCAGGGAAGGGTGGCGTTCCCGCTGATCTGGTGGGTCTGGGAGCACATCCTCACCGAGGACAAGAAGCCCGGCCGCAAGGTGCAGGCCGAGGCGCTCGAGGGGCACGGCGAGTTCCTGATCCGGCAGAAGGAGAAGGACCTCCTTGCCGTCGGCATCGAACGCGTCGCGCGCATCGGCGCGGTCGTCGACGGCCGGCCGCAGACCGAGGACGGCGACCTGCTCGACGTCGCGAACGTCATCTGGGCCACCGGCTTCCTGCCCGACTTCGGCTGGATCGACCTGCCCGGCCTGGACTCGTCCGGACGGCTCGCGAACCAGCGCGGCGCGGTGGTCGGACAGCCGGGGCTGTACGTGCTGGGGCAGGAGTTCCAGTACATGTTCAACTCGCACACCGTCGGCGGAGTCGGCAAGGACGCGGCGTACGTCGTCCGGCAGATCGCCGGCCGGAGCGTCTTGACCTCAAGCATGGTTTAACTACCACGCTCGGGGTCATGAAGATCGAAGGAGAGATCCCGAGCCAGGCCGACGTCGACGCGATCGTGGCGCTGGTCGACGCCGTACAGGATGCTCAGAGCACCGAGGATGTGGACGGGTTCATCGCGTTGTTCCGCAAGGACGCGCTGTGGGTGACCGGGCACGGCAAGCGGCTGTACGGGCGGGACACCATCGCCGAGTTCACCAGCCGGGTGCTGCCCGGGGCGACGAAGGACTCGTACGCCACCTACGTCCCGGACCACCTGCTGTTCGTCCGGCCGGACATCGCGGTCGTCAACGTCAACCAGACCTACCAGCGCCGCGACGGCTCCACCGGCGAACTGCCGGTGGAGCACGGCAGCCCGGTCTACTTCCTGGCCAAGGACGAGGGCAGGTGGCAGATCGCGGCCGCGCAGAACACGGTGGTCGTGACTACTTGACCGCGAGCTCGCCCAACTCGGACCACTCGTTCTGGGGGAGCTTGAAGTTGACGATCCGCGGCGTCTCGACCAGGTACTGCGGGAGGTGCTGCTGAGCCGCCTTGAAGTGGTCCGAGGTGACGTGCGCGCTGGCCGCGTCGTCGTCGGCGAAGGCCTCGACCAGGACGTACTCGTCGGTGTCGTCGATCGAGCGGGACCAGTCGAACCACAGGCACCCCGGCTCGGACCGGGTCGCCTGGGTGAACTCAGCCGTGATCGAGGGCCAGTCCGAGGCGTGCTCGGGCTGGACACGGAACTTCGCGGTGATGAAGATCATGCGCCCGATGCTAGTGCTTAGCGCAGCGTGAAACCCGTGCCGAGCGGGTCGCGGGGGTCGAGGCTGAAGGTGGCGGTGCCGGTCCGGTACGCCGCACCTTCGACCTCCGTGATCACGCCGCCGTCGGCCTCCGCGACGACCCGGCCGAGGAACGTGCTGCCGACGATCGACTCGTGCCGCAGCACCTGGCCGTCCGCCAGCCGGCCCTCGTCGTACAGGAGGGCCAGGCGGGCCGACGTACCCGAGCCGCATGGCGACCGGTCCACCTCACCGTCGGCGAAGATCGCCACGTTCCGCTGACGCGGTCCGCTGTCCCAGGAGCCGAGGTCGTCGTAGAAGATCGTCCCGTACATCCCGCTCAACCGCGGGTCGGTCGGGTGCACGGCCTGCGAGTCCAGCGCCCATTTGATCTCCCGCCCGACCGCGATCAGGTCGGCGTAGCAGTCGGGTGTGACCGACAGCCCGACTGACGACGCCGCGACGGAGGCGTAGAACGCACCCCCGAAGCTGACGTCGGCCACCGTCTCCCCACGCGAGGTCGACACCGCCAAACCACGAGCGAAGACGTACGACGGAACGTTGCGAAAGGCGACGCTGGACACCACGCCACCAGAGCACGTGACCCGCGCGACCACCCGTCCGGACGGTACGTCGATGACCACATCCGTCACCCCGTCCGGCGAGGCGGCCACCAGGCCCGTCTCCACCGCCCAGGCGCCGAGCGCGATCGTCCCGTGCCCACACGCCGTCGAGTACCCGTCCTTGTGCCAGAACAGCACGCCGAAGTGCGCGGCGGAGTCATCGCCCGGCACCACGAAGCCGCCGTACATGTCCGCATGCCCGCGCGGTTCGTTGACCAGCAACTGCCGGACCCTGTCGACGTCCGCCGAGGTCTGCGCAAACTCTCGCCGGGAGAGCACCGAGGCGCCGGGGACCTCCACCGATGACACGATCCGGAACGGCTCGCCACCGGTGTGGTAGTCGACGACATCCACCGAGAGCATCAGAACCCCAACTGCTGCCGAAGCGACTCGAGCGTGTGCGCCGACTCCAGCGTCAGCTCGGTGTCCGCGGCCGCGACGGCCTGGGCCAGCGCGTCGGTGGTGACGATCGTGGTCAGCACCTCCGCGGTGATCCCGGTGACCGTGTTCGGGACGTGGATCGCCACGGTCACGTCGCCGGCCAGCCGCTCGGCGATGAGCTGCTCGCTGAGCAGGATGATGCCGGCGCCGACCGCCCGGGCCCGGTCGATCACGACCTCGGCGTCGATGACCAGGCGGCCGGGGGCGATCACGATCACCACGTCGTCGGGCCCGATCGCCAGCAGGTCGTCGGCCAGCCGGAACCCGGCGGTCTGGATGCACCGGCTGCGGCGGCCGAACCGGCGCAGCTTCAGCGTGAGGTGCTCCGCCGCGACGTAGTTGGCGCCGAACCCGTACGTCGTGATCTCGCGCGCGTCGAGCAGCAGCCGGACCGCCTCCTGGAAGGCGTCCACCGACATGTGCTGGTTGAGGAACTCGATCCGCTCCAGCGCCTCGGTGATCACCCGGTCCCAGACGTGCTTCGGGTCGCCGCCGGTCGCCTCCATCCGGCTCCGCAGCCGCTCCTCGCGCCGGCTCGGGTGCTGGAACGGTGACGCGACCATGTCCTTCAGCTCGGCCAACCCGGCGTACCCGAGCGACTGCAGGGTGCGCACGACGGTGGCGTTGCTGGTCTTGCTCAGCTGCCCGAGCTCGGCCGCGGACAGGTAGAGCAGCCGCTCCGGCGAGATCTCCGAGAGCGACCGGCAGACCGCCCGGGACGCGGGGGTGAACTCGTCCCAGTGGTCCCGGATCCGGCTCCGGAGTTCGGCGATCGCCGGATTTCTCGTAACCCCTGTTACATCATCGGCCATCTGTGTATCATCCCGTCCCATCGCAGTTGTAACAACTCATCCAAGCACACCCAGTTCTGTAACACATCGTCTAAGGAAGCTGATGCGGATCATCGAAGTGTCCAGTCCCTCCGCTCATGATCGCGGACGGCAGTACGGTCGCGCCGCAGCGGACCTGATCGGTGCGGCGATCGAGTACTACGGCCAGGCGTTCGAGCTGCAGACCGGCCGGACCTGGGCGCAGATCCTCGAGCAGTCCGCCCCCTGGGAGCGCCTGATCAGCAGCGACTTCCCCGACCTGTACGACGAGATCCGCGGCATCGCGGACGGCGCCGGCGTCTCCACCCGGGAGATCGTGGTGCTGAACTGCCGCGGCGAGATCGTGTACGACGCCCCGCTGCCGGCCGAGGTGGACGAGGTCCCCGACGGCTGCACGTCGTACTCGCTGACGGCGACCGACGGGCACGTCTACGTCGGCCAGAACTGGGACTGGCGGCACGCGGTCCGCGACACCGTCGTCATCCTGCGGATCGTCCAGCCGCCGAAACCGACCGTGGTCATGCAGGTCGAGGCCGGCCAGATCGGCAGGCACGGCGC
Source organism: Kribbella sp. NPDC050820 (assembly GCF_040653975.1). NCBI lineage: Bacteria > Bacillati > Actinomycetota > Actinomycetes > Propionibacteriales > Kribbellaceae > Kribbella > Kribbella sp. NPDC050820. Next base: position 42,615 of record NZ_JBFAHB010000032.1, on the reverse strand, counting down.
GAACGACCGCGGAATCGCGCTGAACGCCAACGGGCTCGGCGGCCGGTTCGACGACACCGTTGGTGTACCGCAGACCGTCATCCGCCGGCTCGTCCTCGACTCGGCCTCGATCTCCGACGCCCTCAAGGTCCTGGTCAAGACTCGCGCGCACATCGCGAGCAACGCGCTGCTGACCGACCGATCCGGTTACAGCATCGACCTCGAGACCACCCCCGGCGCCCACGGCTGGGAATACCCCACCGACGGGCTGCTGGTGCACGGCAACCACTACCAGGCGTTCGTCCCGCCGCAGCTGGCGGCCGACCACCGCCCGATGTCGCCGGACTCGCTGCTCCGCGTCCCGCGCGCCCAACAGGGTCTGCGCGACGCCCAGACGTCGACCGACGTCCGCAAGGCGATCCGCACCGCCATGTCCGACCACCTGGGTCACCCCGACTCGCTCTGCGCCCACCCGGACGATCGGCTGCACCCGTTGCGCCAGTGGTCGACGTTGCTGTCCACCTGCGTCGATCTGACCACCGGCGAGTACTACGTGACGCCCGGAACACCCTGCGAGCACGAATACGAGCTCGTCCCCTTCAATCTTTACGACTAGGAGTCCCCATGTCCGCCAAGCCAGTGAGTGCGGTGCTCTGTGCCTCCGCCGTACTCCTCCTCGCAGGGTGTGGTGGTGGCCAGAACGCCGCACAGTCGCCCGTCAAGGACCAGGTCAAGCTCGTCGACAGCACGCCGGCCGCGGCCGGTCAGCTCGACCAGGCGACCTGGTTCATGACCAAGGAACCGCGGTCGCTCGATCTCGACGCGGACGCGGCGAACTCGCAGAGCGACCTGATCATGGCGAACGTCTGCGACCGCCTGCTGCAGCTCCAGCCCGACCTGACGCTCAAGCCCGGGCTGGCGGAGAAGTACGAGTGGAAGGACAAGACCAGCCTGGTCTTCACGATCCGCCAGGGCGTGAAGTTCCACGACGGCAGCCCGATGACCGCCGACGACGTGCTGTGGAGCCTGCAGCGGCACTCGGCCGAAGGCGCCTCGGAGTCCGACGAGTACGTCAACGTGACCGGTGTCGCGAAGACCGGGCCGAACGAGATCACCGTCAAGTTCAAGCAGCCGGACGCCGTCTTCGTCGAGGCGATCGCGGGTGACGCGGGCGTGGTCTGGAGCCGCAAGCTGGTCGAGTCCCAGGGCAAGAGGTTCGGTGGCCCGGACGGCAAGGACGCCTGCACCGGCCCGTTCCAGCTCAGCGAGTGGTCGCCGGGCAAGCAGATCACGCTGACCAAGGCCGCGACGTACTGGAACCCGGAGAAGGCGGCCAAGACGGACAAGATCACCTTCAAGTGGGGCAGTGACGACGTGATCGTCAACTCGCTCGTCACCGGCGCCGCGACCGGCTCGTACCTGGAGAACCTGTCCTCGGCGACTCAGCTCGCCGCCGGCAGCGTCACCACGGTCAGCCAGGGCCCCGACACCCGGGTCTGGAACCTGATGGCCACCGAGAAGGGCGCCCTGAAGGACGTCCGGCTCCGCAAGGCGCTCGCGCTGGCGATCGACCGCGAAGGCGTCTCCAAGGCGGCGCTCTCGGGTCTCGGCCAGCCCTGGAAGGAACCGGTCGGCTCCGGCGCGTGGGGCTACGAGAAGGCCAAGTTCCAGGCGGCGTACGACGCCCTCGGCGGACTGCCCGCCTCGCCGCAGCAGGCCGATCTGGACGCGGCGAAGAAGCTGGTGCAGGACGTCGGCCAGACCCAGCCGATCGTGGTCGCCAGCGACGGCAGCCCGGTCCGCAACGTGATCGCGAACGCCGTCGTCGACGCCGCCCAGAAGATCGGGCTGCAGGCGACGATCACGCAGATCCCGACCCAGGGCTACGACATGACCGACGAGTCGGTGCGCAAGACCGCCGACCTGTTCAGCGACGACTACTTCATCTCCAAGAACGACCCGGTCGGCTTCTACAAGAACGGCGCCACCAACTCCTCGGTGCAGTGGCTGCTGCGCGACCCGGCGTACGACGAGCTGGTCAGCAAGGGCCGCGCCGCGCTCGAGGACGCGGAGCGGGCGACGATCGCGATCGACCTGGCCAAGCGCTGGAACGACGCGATGCCGTGGATCCCGGTGGTGCAGAGCCCGAGCACGGTCGCGCTGTCCAGCAAGGTGACCGGGGTGCCGGCGAGCGGCTGCTACCGCTACTACCCGTGGGCCGCCGACCTGGGGACCAAGGGGGCCTGAGTGGGGGTCGGAATGCCTGCAATGATCGCACTGCGGCGCTTCGGCGCGATGGTGCTCACCCTGGTGATCAGCTCGTTCGTGATCTTCGCCGGCATGTACGCGGCGCCCGGGGACCCGGTGTCGTTCCTGATCGGGAACCCGGAGAACATGACACCGGAGCGGATCGCCGCGGTGCGGGCCGAGTACCACCTCGACGACCCGTTCGTCACCCAGTACCTGACCTGGGCGAAGGACCTGCTGCACGGCGACTTCGGGACCTCGATGGTCTACCAGCAACCGGTCACGACGCTGCTCGGCAGCCGGTTGCCGGTGACGCTGTCCCTGGTCGTGTACGCGTCGGTGCTGTTCATCGTGATCGGCGTGCTGCTCGGGATCTGGTCGGCGCTGCGCCGCGGGACCGCCGTGGACGCGCTGATCACCGGCGTGACGACGTTCGCCACCTCGATCCCGAACTTCGTCGTCGCGGTGGTGCTGATCTCGGTGTTCGCGGTGAAGCTGCGCTGGTTCGCGGTGTCGGGTCCGGGCGAGGGGTTCCTCGGCCGGATCCACCACCTGACCCTGCCCGCGATCGCGCTGTCCCTCGGCGCGGTCGCGGTGGTCAGCCGCGTCACCCGGCAGACGATGGTCGAGCAGCAGAGCCTCGACCACGTCGAGGCCGCCCGCAGCTACGGCCTGGACCAGCGCAGGACAGTGGTCCGGCACGTACTGCGGAACTCGCTCGGCCCGATAGTCACGATGTGCGGCCTGATCGTGGCCGGCATGCTGGCCGGCACCGTCGTGGTCGAAGGCGTCTTCGGCCTGAACGGCATCGGCAGCCTGCTGGTCGAGGCGATCAACACGCACGACTTCCCGGTGGTGCAGGCGATCCTGCTCTACATGGTGATCGCGTACATGGCGGTCACGGTCATCGTCGACCTGCTCTACCCGTTGCTCGACGCCCGCGTTCTGGCCAGGAGTGCCGCATGACTGCCACCGCCGTACTGACCGATGTGACCGGCGTACGCCGCAAGCACGAGTGGCCGTTCTACCTGAGCGCCGGCGTGCTCGTGGTCGCCGTGCTCGCGGCCGCGTTCGCTCCGTGGGTGGCGCCGTACGACCCGGCGAAGACCGACTTCGGCGCGATCTGGCAGCCGGCCAGTGCCGAGCACTGGCTCGGGACCGACCAGCTCGGCCGGGACCTGCTGTCCCGGATCATCCACGGCGCCCGGCCCAGCCTGCTCGGGGCGATCGCGCTGCTGGCCGTGGCGACCGTGCTCGGCGTGCTGATCGGTGTCACAGCCGCCTGGAAACGTGGGTGGGTCGACACCGCGCTGAGCCGGATCACGGACGTGATGTTCGCGTTCCCGGGCCTGCTGTTCGTCGTGCTGTGCATCGCGGTGTTCGACCGCGGTGAGCTGACCTCGGTGCTCGGTTTGGCGCTCGCCTACGCACCGGCGATCGCCAAGTTCACCCGGTCGATCGCGCTCGAGGAGATCGCCCGGCCGTACGTCGACGCGTACCGGCTGCAGGGGGTCGGCGGGTTCTTCCTGTGCCTGCGCTACCTGCTGCCGAACCTGTTGCCGACGCTGGTCGGGTACCTCGTGGTGCTGTTCGGGGAGGGACTGATGAGTCTCGCGTCGCTGAACTTCCTCGGCTTCGGCTCCCAGCCGCCGAGCTCGGAGTGGGGCCTGATGGTCCAGGAAGGCCGGACCGGAGTCATCCAGGGCATCGTCGGCCCGGCGCTGGTCCCCGGTCTGACGATCGCGATCGTGGTCGTCGCGACCAACGTGGTCGGCGTCCGGCTCTCCGACAAGCTGGCGGTGCGCCGATGAGCCTCCTGCAGATCGATGACCTGAAGGTCGGCGTCCGCACGACCGAGATCCTGCGTGGCATCTCGCTGTCCGTCGACGCCGGCGAAACCGTCGGGCTGGTGGGGGAGTCGGGCTCCGGCAAGTCCACCACGGCCCGGGCGGCGTTGAAGCTCTTCCCGGACCGGGCCGTCACCTCCGGTTCGGTCATGGTCGGCGACACCGACGTACTGTCGTGCGCACCGGCCGAGGTCCAGCAGGTCCGGGCACATCAGGCCGCGATGATCTTCCAGGCGCCGCGCACCGCCCTCAATCCGGTCCGGCGGATCGGCGACTCGGCGACCGAACGGCTCGTCCAGGTGCACGGCGTACGCAAGAACGTTGCGCGCGGCAAGATCGTCGAGCTGTTCGGCGAGGTCGGCTTGCGGGACCCCGAGCGGCTGCTGCGGCTGTACCCGCACCAGTTGTCCGGCGGCATGCTGCAGCGGGTGGTGATCGCGGCCGCGCTGAGCATCGACCCGCGGTTGCTGCTGGCCGACGAGGCGACGAGTGCGCTGGATGTGACCACGCAGGCCGAGGTGCTGGCGCTGCTGAAGCGACTGCGGGCGGAGCGGGATCTCGGGGTGCTGTTCATCACCCACGACCTGCACCTGGCCGGCGCGTACTGCGATCGCGTCTACGTGATGAAGGACGGCCTGATCGTCGATCACCAGCCCGGCGCGACGATCTTCGAGAACCCGTCCAACGACTACACCCGGGCGCTGGCGGACGCCGTACCGAAGCTGCCCGAGCGTGCGGAGGTGCCGTCATGAGCCTGCTCCAGGTGCAGAACCTCGGCAAGACGTACGGCGGGCGTCGCGGAGCGGCCCCGACCGTCGCGGCCAAGGACATCAGCTTCAGCGTCGAGGCCGGTGGATCGCTCGGAGTGGTCGGCGAGTCCGGCTCCGGCAAGACGACGGTCGCACGGATGCTGGTCGGCCTGACCGCGCCGGACTCCGGCAGCGTCACGATCGACGGTGTCGAGATCCATCGGTCCGGACGCGGGCGGGTCGCCCGGTTGCAGCGTGCCCGCGCGATCCAGATGGTCTTCCAGGACCCGTACACATCACTCGACCGGCGGCTGACCGTCGAGGGCTGCCTTCGCGACGTCCTGCGCCGGCACCGGCCGGACGCGCCCACCGACGAGGTCAACCAGCTGCTCGACCAGGTGGGACTCGACCAACGACTGCTGGCCTCCAGACCCCATGAGCTCAGTGGTGGCCAGCGGCAACGAGTCGCGATCGCCCGGGCGCTCGCCGTACGCCCGAAGGTCCTCGTCCTCGACGAGGCGGTCTCCGCCCTGGACGTCTCGGTCCAGGCCAAGATCCTTGCCCTGCTCAACGAGATCCGCGCCTCCTCCGGGATCGCGCTGGTCTTCGTCAGCCACGATCTCGCCGTGGTCGGGGAGGTCACCGACCGGATCGTCGTGATGTACCGCGGCGCGGACGTCGAGCAGGACGACACCGGCGCACTGCTGCGCCGGCCCCGGCACCCCTACACCCAGATGCTGCTCTCCTCCGCCCCCGGACCCGGCTGGCAGCCGGAGCGGGTCGGCGAGCTGAGAGCCGCGTTCGCACTCACCGAAGGACGTCCATGACACACACCTCGACCTTCTACCAGCGCGGGGCGACGCCGATCTTCGCGTCCCAGGCCGACCCCCGGCTGCACTACTGCCTGTACGTGCCGCAGCAGCTGGCCGACGACGACCGCGCCCCGCTGGTGGTTGTCCAGCACGGTACGGCGCGATCGGCGGCCAACTACCGCACTCAGCTGAAGGATTTCGCCGAGGAGCAGGGCGCGGTCATCCTGACCCCGATCTTCCCGGCCGGGCTGGTCGACCCGACCGACCTGCACAACTTCAAGTTCATCGAGTACCAGGGGATCCGGTTCGACCGGATGCTGCTGTCGATCGTGGACGAGGTCGCGGACCGGTTCCCGGTCGGCGCGGAGAAGTTCTACCTGCACGGGTTCTCCGGCGGCGGGCAGTTCACGCACCGGTTCCTCTACCTGCACCCGGACCGGCTCGCCGCCGCCTCGATCGGCGCGCCGGGCCGGATCACCCAGCTCGACGACACCCTGCCCTGGTGGCTGGGGACGAAGGGCTTCGAGGAGAAGTTCGGCCAGCCGATCGACGTGGGCGCGTTGCGCCGGGTGCCGATTCAGCTCGTGGTCGGCTCCGAGGATGTCGAGACCTGGGAGATCATGAACCGCGGCGAGTCCAACTGGATGGACGGCGCCGAGCTCACCGGCACCACCCGGATCGAGCGGCTGCGCACCCTGGAGAAGAACTACCGCTCGCACGGTCTCGACGTCACCTTCGACGTCGTACCCGGCGCTGCCCACTCCGGCCGCAAGATCCTCCCGACGGTGGAACGCTTCTTCACCGAGCAGCTCAAGAACCGGTGAGTCCCAGGTAGGTGAGGACGGCGAGGACGCGGCGGTTGCTGCTGTCGTCGTCGTGGATGCCGAGCTTGCCGAACAGCGAGGTCGTGTGTTTGCTGATGGCGCTCTCGCTGAGGAACAGCCGGCGGCCGATGGCCTGGTTGGACAGGCCCTCGGCCATCAGGGCGAGGACCGCGTTCTCGCGTTCGGTCAGCTTGTCCGTCGGCTGGTTCGAGCTGGACATCAGTTTGGTGATGACCGCCGGATCCATCGCGGTCCCGCCCGCGGCGACCCGTTCCAGTGCGTCGACGAACTGGTCGGCCTCGAACACACTCTCCTTGAGCAGGTACCCGACACCGGCAGCGCCGCCGGCGAGGAGCTCACGGGCATAGAGCTGCTCGACGTGCTGCGAGAGGATCAGGACCGGCAGCCCAGGCACCTCGCGGCGCGCGGCCAGCGCAGCCTTCAGGCCCTCGTCGGACTGGGTCGGCGGCATTCGTACGTCGATGACGGAGACGTCCGGTCGCCATTTCAGCAGCGCGGCGAGCGTCTCCGGACCGGTAGCCGCGGTCGCCACGACCTCATGCCCGTACGCCTCGATGAGACGGACCATCCCATCGCGCAGAAGGTAGAGGTCTTCGGCTACAACGATTCGCATGGCACCGTCATCCTCGCACGGGTCGGCCCGCCGGCCGGGCTGGTCAGGTCCAGGGTGCCGTCGAACGCGGCGAGCCGCCGCCGCAACCCGTCCAGTCCACCCGCGGCGTCGACCCTCGCGCCGCCCTGGCCGTCGTCCTCGACCCGGACCACGATCGCGGTCTCGCCGCGCGTGATGGAGATCTGTGCCCGCGACGCGTGCGCGTGCTTGACCGCATTGGTGAGCAGCTCGGCGATACCGAAGTACAGCGCGGACTCGATCGGCGGATCCAGGGTCAGCGGCCCGTCGGCATCGACCGTCGTCTCGAGTGGGCAGTCCATCGCGAGTGCGCGGACTGCGTCGACCAGACCGCGCTCGTTCAGCACCGGCGGGTTGATCCCGCGGACGAGTTCGCGCAGTTCGGACAACGAGGTGGCGGCGCCGACTCGCGCCTCCCGCAACAGCGCCTTGGCCTGGTCGGGGTTCGTCTCCATCAGCTTCTCCGCGGTGGCCAGGGAGAGGCCGAGGGCGACGAGGCGCGCCTGCGCTCCGTCGTGCAGGTCCCGCTCGATCCGCCGGATCTCGGCCGCCTGCGCCACCGTCGTGTCCGCCCGCTGCGCAGTCAACTCGTCGACTCGCTGCGCCAGCGCCATCGACGCCGACGGACGCAGAAACCGTACGGCGACCGGCGCGAACGGACGCCACGCGTACGGCGAAGTCGCGATCGCCACGACCAGTCCGGCAACCCCGAGCGCCGGCATCGATCCCACGAAGCCGAGGACGGCGACCACCACGCCGGCGGGTGGGATGGCAGCGACCAGGCCGGCAGCGAACGGTGCGATCGCCACGAACCGCAGGTCCCGCCAGTTGGCCGGGTCCTTGAACCGCAGCCGCAGCTCCTGGTCCTCACGAGCCTCCTTGCTGGTCCGCGAGTAAGACGTGCCGTTCCACCAGAACCCGGTCGACAGCTGCGTGATCGGTCCGACTTCCAGGTAGCCGCCCGGGAGCGCGGTGCCCGTCCACCTCGCGACGAGGGCACGTGCCATCCGGCAGACCGGGCGGGCGAGGGCCAGCGTGGCGACGCCGGCGACGACGAACAACGGGATCCAGGACCAGGGATTGCCCGCCCACCAGACGGCCACCGTCCCGGCGATCGCCCACACGACCGGGACCAGCATGGTCACGACCGTGACGGCGCACGCCCGGACGAATCCCACGCTGACTCTCGTTGCCCACGACATCGGAAACCTCTTCTCGCCACGACTGGTGATTTCACTGTGCACCACCCGGCCGGCGAATCCGGCCGAATCGGCCCAGGAGTGGGTCCAGCCCCACCATCCCTACGCCCAACCACACTCCGGACAGACGTCAGCCGCTGTGCCCGGGTGGGCAACAGCGGCTGACGGTGTCTTCGAGCGCCTGAAGAAGAGGGGGCAGGTCAGGCGGCCTGCAGCTCGCGGGTGCGGTTCTTCTGCGCCCAGACGGCCCGGCGCAGTTTCGCCTTGTCCGGATAGCCGGCGGCTCGGCCGATCACGTAGACGTCGTGGCTGCGCATGTTGACCATTCCGGCGACGAACCAGACCGGGCTGCCCTCGGCCAGCATGGTGATGATCAGGTTGGTGGTGGCGGTGTCGGTGGTGGCGGTAGCGGTGGTGTTCATTCTGACCCTCTCCTTTGGTCGCTCTCACTGATACGTCGGACCAGATCCGCCGGATTCGACAACCTCGCCAGAACTTTTTTCGGCTACTTTTGGGCCGGTGACGATCACGCCCAGCGATCCGTACGCCGGCTACTCCGCCCTCCGCTCCAGCGGGCCCGTCCACCGGATCGCCGGACCGGACGGCAGCCCTTCCTGGCTGGTCACCCGGTACGACGACGTCCGCCAAGCGCTCGCGGACCCGAGACTGTCCGTGGACCGGCGGCACGCGCTGCCCGGCAACTACCGCGGCCTCAATCTCCCGCCCGCCCTAGACGCCAACCTCCTGAACATGGACCCGCCCGACCACACCCGGATCCGCGCGCTGGTCACCAAGGCCTTCACCCCGGGCCGCGTCGAAGCGCTCGCCGAACCGATCCGCCGTACGGCGGACGCCCTGCTCGAGCCCGTGGTCCGCCGGGGACAGGCCGACCTGGTCGCCGAGTACGCCGCTCCGCTGCCGATCACCGTGATCTGCGAGCTGCTCGGCGTACCGGAAGGCGTCCGGACCGACTTCCGCGCCTGGACCGACGCCATGCTCGCGCCACCGCGCCCGGAAGACGCGCGGAACGCGATCGGGGCGATGCTGACCTTCTTCGCAGGTCTGATCGCCGGCAAGCGAGCGGTGCCCGGCGACGACCTGATCACCGACCTGATCGCGGCCCGGGACCACGGCGACCGGCTCAGCGACGACGAACTGACGTCACTGGTCTTCCTGATCCTGTTCGCCGGCTACGAGAACGTCGTCCACCTGATCGGCAACGCGACCCTCGCGCTGCTCACGGATCGACCGTTGTGGGAGCGGCTGCAGTCGGATCGCTCGCTGCTGCCCGCAGCGGTCGACGAGCTGATGCGCTACGACGGTCCGGCGCCCCTCGCGATCCGGCGCTTCCCGGTCGAGGACGTGGAGATCGGCGGGGTGGTGATCCCGGCCGGCGAGACCGTCCTCCTCGGTCTCTCCTCGGCCAACCGCGACCCGGACCGTTTCCCCGACCCGGACCACGTCGACCTCGACCGCAGTACTCGCGGCCACCTCGCGCTGGGCCACGGCATCCACCACTGCCTGGGTGCTCCGCTCGCACGGCTCGAAACCACGATCGCGCTCGAAGCGCTGCTCGATCACACCCCGGACCTGAGCCTCGCCGCCGCGCCGGAGGACCTGGTGTGGCGCGACTCGATCCGCACCCGCGGGCTCCGAGCTCTGCCCGTCGCCTGCAGTTGAGGTCCAGTCCGGAATCCCTTGTCCTGCAGGGAAAACAGAGCGCCCCGATCAGTGACCGGGGCGCTTGTCCGTGTGGGTCCCGGGGGGAGTGGGACCACCACACGTTGGGGGGGACTTGAACCGTATCCCGGTCGCGGGGTCATGTTCGAACCAAACCGGCACGTCGCACCGGGCGATTTCGCCGAACGGCCCGAAACCTGCGGTCAACGGCCTACGCGGCGCTTGTACAACCACGTCGCGAGTGTTACCGAGAACAGGAGCAGACCGGTACACCAGGCCAGTGCGATCCAGCCGTTGTTCCCCATCGGGGTCCCGATCAGGAAGCCGCGCACGGTCTCGATCACCGGCGTGATCGGCTGGTGCTCGCTGATCGGCCGCAGCCACGACGGCATCGTCTCGGGCTGCACGAACGCACTGCTCAGGTACGGCAGGAACAGCATGAAGAAGCTCAGCGTGCTGGCCGACTCGACCGACTTCGCGATCACGCCGAGACCGGCCGCGAGCCAGGAGAGCGCGAGGACGTACAGCAGCAGAAGCCCGATCGCGGCCAGCCAGTCGCCGAGGCCGGCAACCGGCCGGAAACCCATAGCCAATGAGGCGAGGATGACGATCGCCGTTGACACGGAGTTACGTGCGATACTCGCAGTCACATGCCCGGTCAGCACGGCGAAGCTGCGGATAGGTAGCGACCGCAGTCGGTCGATCATCCCGCTGGTCATGTCGTCGGCGACCGCCATCGCCGTGTTGGACGCGCCGTACCCGGTGGTCAGCAGCAGGATCCCCGGGACCACGTAGTTGATGTACTCCGTGCCGGTGTTGATCGCGCCGCCGAACACGTAGACGAACAGCGCCATCATCAGCATCGGCAGCAGGATCGACACGAACAGCGTGTCCACGTTGCGCCGCATCAGCCGCACCGAGCGGTCGATCATCGTGACCACGTCGGACACCGCGGCCGCGGCTCCTTGATGTGACATCTCAACCCCTCCTCACGCCGTCAGGGCCAGGAACACGTCGTCCAGCGTCGGCCGGTGCGACGACACTCGCTCCGGCTGCACCCCGTTGTCCCGCAACACGTCCAGCACGTGGTGCAGGTGCGCCGCCGAACCGTCCGACGGCAGGCTCACCACCAACTGATCAACCAGCACGCCATCGGTCCCACTCCAGTCACCGGCGCCGTCCGGCGCCTCGGCCCGGAGCAGCCCGGTTGCCTTCAGCAACTGCACGTCGTCCGCGAAGCGGAGCTCGATCCGCTCGCCGCCGAGCTGCGCCTTGAGCGCGTCGGCGGTGCCGGTGGCGACGATCCGGCCCTTGTCGAGCAGCACGATCCGGTCGGCCAGCCGGTCCGCCTCCTCCAGGTACTGCGTGGTCAGCAGGATCGTGGTCCCCTCGCGGACCAACTCCCCGATCGCGTCCCACATCGTCGACCGGCTGGCCGGGTCGAGCCCGGTGGTCGGCTCGTCCAGGAAGATCACCCGCGGCTGCGCGATCAGGCTCATCGCCAGGTCGAGTCGCCGCCGCATCCCGCCGGAGTACGTCTTCACCCGCCGGTCCATCGCGTCGGTCAGCCCGAACCGCTCGAGCAGTTCCGCGGTACGGCGTCGCGCGGCCGGCCGGCCGAGATGCATCAGCCGGCCGACCATCACCAGGTTCTCCCGGCCGGTCTGGTTCTCGTCGACCGCGGCGTACTGCCCGGTCAGGCTGATCACGCCGCGGACCTGGGCCGGCTCGCGCAGGACGTCGTACCCGGCGATGGTGGCGTGGCCGGCGTCCGGCCTGGTCAGCGTGGTCAGGATCCGCACGGTCGTGGTCTTGCCGGCGCCGTTCGGCCCGAGCAGGGCGAGCACCGATCCCTCCCGGACGTGCAGGTCGACCCCGGTCAGCACCTCGGTCGCGCCGTACGACTTCCGGAGCCCGGTTGCCTCGACGATCATCGTCCCCTCCTACTGCGTATCGAGTACGCTAAATAGCGTAGCAGGTACGCTATATGCCCGCGCAACCCCTAGACTGAGGCGGTGGAAATGAGTGAGTTGCCGTCCGACGTGGCCCTGATGTGGCGGTTGCGGGAGGGCAGTCGGCGGGGGCCGAAGCCGTCCCTGACCGTCGAGGACATCACCCGGTCGGCGATCGAGCTCGCCGACGCCGAGGGGCTGGCCGCGGTCTCGATGGCGCGGGTCGCCGAGCGGCTCGGCAACTCGACGATGGCGCTCTATCGGCACGTGAAGAGCAAGGACGAGCTCCTGGTGCTGATGTCGGACGCCGCGCTCGAACGCCCCGAGCCAATGCCGGAAGGGATCGACTGGCGGACCGCTCTGACGTTCTGGGCGGAAGGCGTGATGGTCGCGATCCGCAAGCACCGGTGGTACTCGAAGCTGCCGATCTCCGGCCCGCCCGCCGGGCCGAACAACCTCGCCTGGTTCGACGCCGCGCTCGGCGCGCTCCAGGACACCGGCCTGCCCGAAGAGGCCAAGGTCGGCGTCGTGATGGGCCTGATGACCTACGTGCACGGCGAGATCCGGTTGTCTCTCGACCTGGCCGCCGGGTTCGCCGACAACCCGTCCGCCTTCAGCACGTACGGCGCGGTCCTGGCTCGGGTCGTCGATTCCCGCCAGCTACCAGCACTGGCCCGGGTCCTGGACGCCGGCGTCTTCGACACCGTAGGCGCCTTCGACGAAGAGTCGGACGAGGACTTCGACTTCGGTCTGCAGCTCTACCTGGACGGCGTGGAGCGCTTCATCGAGCGGGTCTGTCAGGGCAGCTGAACGATCGCATCCGCGGAGTGCGCGGTGGCCGCGATCCGGCGGGCGTTGCGCTCGTCGGTTCCGTAGGTGCGGGCGTGGGCTTCTTCGGGGGAGCGGCCGAACGCGCGGTGGCGGGCTTCGAGCCGGTCGTGCCGCAGTTGCTCAGGCACCTCGACGTACCAGCACTGGTCGAGCAGCGTCCGGATGGTTGCCCACGGCATCTCGTCGAGCAGCAGGTAGTTGCCTTCCGTCACGACCAACGTGACCTCCGGCGCGACACCGATGCTCGCGGCGATCGAGTCCTCGATTCCACGGTCGAACCGCGGCGCCCAGAGCTGCTCGTCCGGGGACTGCTTCAGTCTGGTGAGCATGGCGACGAACCCGGCCCCGTCGAAGGTGTGCGGCGCGCCCTTCACCTCGGCGAGCCCGAGCTCCTCCAGCACGGACTGCGCCAAGTGATACCCGTCCATGGGCACGAGCGCGACCTTGTGCCCGTCGGCGACCAGCTTCGCCGTCAGCTGCTCGGCGTACGTCGACTTCCCGGCCGCCGGCGCCCCGGTGATCCCAAGAATCGCCCGCTGCCCCTGCGTGGCCAGACCGACAGCGCGCTCATACGCGGCGGCCGGGTCGAGAGTCTGCACCCGACGATCCTAGGCGAGGTAGCCGTCCGGGCGGATCAGGAACTCGTCGCCGTCCTTGGCGTGGTAGTGGGCGAACGCTTCGGGTGATGTGTAGCTTGCTGCTCCGACCTGGACACCGGTGGAGGTGAAGCGGAGCCGGGTTTCGTGTGGGCCCCGGAAGAGGTCGAAGAGGCGGAGCTTGTTGCCCTGGGCATCCACCAGAGGTGCGTCGGGAGCGCGGTCGCCGGGGGCGATCGGGCGGGTGTCGGCCGGGTCGCGGTAGGAGACGTCGAGCTGGCGGGTGTTCTCGCCGCGTTCCATCGCGCTCTCGTCACCGTCGACGTGCTTCTGTAGCAGCTCCTCGCTGATCCCGAGCACTCGCAGCGCGTTGCGACGCCGTTCGTTCTCGTACGACGCCAGCACCTCTTCCCGTCCGTCGGCCAGCTTCCAGCCGAGGTTGTACGCGTCCTGGACGCCCGTGTTCAGGCCCTGGCCGCCGGTCGGCGGGTGGACGTGGGCGGCGTCGCCGGCGATGAATACGCGTCCGACCCGGAACCTCGCGGCCAGCCGAACGTTCGGTCGCCACACCGTCGACCACGTCAGGTCGCGGAGCTTCGCCACGCCCGGACCGGCGTACTCGTCGACTCGTTGCTGCAGCGTCTCGATCGTCGGGTCGGCCTCGTCGTGGTCCAGCGGTGCGCCGAACTGGAACTGGTCGCCGCCGGCCAGCGGGGTCAGCGCGATCCCGGCCATCGGATTGTCCCGCTTCGCGAACCAGTAGCCGAACTGGTGGTCGAGCCCGTCCGCGGCGACGTCGCCGAGCAGCATCCGGATCGACTCGTCCGTCGTCCCCTCGAACGCGATCCCGAGGTGCTTGCGGACGAAGCTCCGGCCGCCGTCCGCGCCGACCAGGTACTGCGTGTTGACCGTCTCGCCGGTCGACAGTTCGGCTCGCACGCTGTCGTCGTACTGGGTGAACCCGACGATCGCGGTGCCGAGCTCGACGTGGACGCCGTACTCCTGGAGTTTGTCGCGGAGGATCTGCTCGGTGCGGGACTGGCCGAGCATCCACGCGTTCGGGTACGGGACGTCCGGGGTCGGCTCGAGGATCGGGGCCATCCGGCGCTCATCGGCCAGTGTCCCGTCGAGGTACACGCGCATCAGCGGTAGCGACCGGCCTTGGCTCAGTACCTCGTCGATGACGCCGAGGTCGTCGAAGACCTCCAGGGTCCGTGGCTGGAGCCCGTCGCCCCGCGAGCCGTTGAAGTACTCCGTCGCCTTGTCGATCAGGCGTACGGCGATCCCGCGCCGGGCCAGGTCGATCGCCAGGGTGAGCCCGGTCGGGCCGGCGCCTGCCACCAGAACAGTCATCTCTTGTCTCCTTTGGGTGAATCATGATTCAGTGAATCCAGATTCACTATGAACTTGGCTAGGGTTCGGTGTCAAGGAGGTTCTGGTGACGGACACGGTGAACCGCCGCGAACGGGCGGCCGGGACCGAGGCGGCGCTGAAGCAGGCGGCCCGGGAGGTGTTCGCCGAGCGCGGGTACCTGAACACGAAGATCACCGACATCACCGCGGCCGCAGGCCGGGCGACGGGATCCTTCTACAACCACTTCGCCGGCAAGGAAGAGCTTCTCGAGGCACTCCTGAAGGACATGCTCGCTTCGGCTGATGACGCCGTCCTCGACGACTCCGATCACGATCCGGACTTCAGCAAGATCTCGTCGATCCGCTGGCACGTCGCGGCGTTCTGGCGGTTCTACCGCGCTCACCTGCCGGAGATGGTCGCGGTGAAACAGGCCTCGATGGTCGACCCGGAGCTGGGCCGTCGGCTACAGCGGATCATGGCCGACGACGACCAGCACATGATCGAGCACTTCTCCCACCTGCCCAACCCGCCGGCCGATCCCCTGGTCGCGATCTCGGCAATGAACGCCCTGATGGAAGGCTTCGCCTACACCTGGCTCGTCGTGAATCCGTCGGACGGCCGGACGATCTCCGACGAGGCCGCCATCGACACTCTGACCAACCTGCTGCACCACGGACTGACTGGTTAGTCCTCGGGCGGGGGTGGCTCTTCGGCCCCTTCGCGCTCGTCGCGGTCCGCCCATTGCAGGAGTGTGTCGAGGGAGTAGGCGGTGTCGTCGATCGTCTCGTGCAGGTCGCCGAGCTCGGCGAACCGGGCCGGCACCGTCTCGATCGTGAACGCCTTCGGGTCCACGTCGTCGATCTCGTCCCACCGGATCGGCGTCGACACGGTCCCTTCCGGGTTCCCGCGGACCGAGTACGCACTCGCGATCGTGTGGTCCCGTGCGTTCTGGTTGTAGTCGACGAAGAGCTTCTTCGGATCGCGATCCTTCCGCCACCACGTCGTCGTCACGTCGTCCGGCGCCCGCCGCTCGACCTCCCGCGCGAACGCCAACGCGGCCCGCCGTACGTCGGAGAACCCGTGCTCCGGCGTCACCCGAACGTAGATGTGGATGCCGGATCCACCAGATGTCTTCGGATAACCCACGACCCCGAGGTCGTCCAGAACCTCGTGTACGACGTGCGCCACCTGGCGGACCCGGTCGAACGGGCACTCCGGCATCGGGTCGAGGTCGATCCGCCACTCGTCCGGCTTCTCGGTGTCGGCGCGACGGGAGTTCCACGGGTGGAACTCGACCGTCGACATCTGCACCGCCCACGCCACGTGCGCGACCTCGGTGACGCACAGCTCGTCCGCCGTACGGTTGTAGCGCGGGAATTTCACCCGCACGGTCTCCATCCACGGCGGCGCCCCGTGCGGCAAGCGCTTCTGGTGCACCTTCTCGCCGGATACGCCCTCAGGGAACCGGTGCAGCATGCACGGCCGCTCCTTCAGCGCCCGCACGATCCCGTCGCCGACGGACAGGTAGTACTTGACCAGATCCAGCTTCGTCTCCCCGCGCGCCGGGAAGTACACCCGGTCCGGATTGGAGATCCGCACCATGCGCTCGCCCACCTCCAGCTCGACCGCCGGAGTCTTCGACTTCCCCGCCTTGGACTCAGCCATGTGGCCAACCTAACCGCCGCGGGGGACAACCGGCAGCAACTACGCCAGCCGGGTCAGCCAGCCACGCTCGTCGGGGACTCGGCCGTACTGGAGGTCGAGCAGGGCGGAGCGGATCGACCGGGTGACCGGGCCGACGCCGTGATCCACCGAGTGGTCGCCGATGGTGAGATCGCCGTCGGGCCAGGCCAGCCGGCCGATCGGGGTGATCACGGCAGCGGTGCCGGAGGCAAAGACCTCGGTGATCTCGCCGCTGCGGACGCCGTCCTTCCACTCGTCCGCGGACACCTGGCGCTCCTCGACCTTGTGCCCGAGGTCGGCGGCGAGCTCGAGCACCGAGGCCCGGGTGACGCCTTCGAGGATCGAGCCGGACAACTCGGGCGTCACGATGCGGCCGTCGGCGTAGACGAAGAACATGTTCATGCTGCCGATCTCCTCGAGCCACTTGTGCTCGACGGCATCGACGAAGGCGACCTGCTCGCAGTTGTTCGCGACCGCTTCGGCCAGCCCGGCCAGGCTGGCGGCGTAGTTCCCGCCGCACTTGGCGGCGCCGGTGCCGCCTGGCGTCGCACGGATCGTGGAGGTCGTCAGCCAGATCGACACCGGCTTGGGGCCGGTGTCGAAGTACGGGCCGGCCGGCGAGGCGATGACGCCGAACAGCACCTCACGGGCCGGTCGCACGCTCAGCGCCGCCTCGGTGGCGATCATGTAGGGCCGCAGGTACAGACTGGTCTCGCCGCTGTCGGCCGCGGGAACCCACGGCTCGTCGACGGTCACCAGCGCCCGCAGCGCCGAGACGAACTCGTCCTCTGGCACCTGCGGCAGCGCCAGCCGCGCTGCGCTCGTAGTGAACCGAGCGGCGTTGCGGTCCGGCCGGAACGCCCACACCGATCCGTCCGGGTGCCGATAGGCCTTGAGCCCTTCGAAGATCTCCTGCGAGTAGTGCAGTACGGCGGCAGCCGGGCTCACGGTGAGCGGTGCGTACGCGGTCACCTTCTGGTCATGCCAGCCACGGTCGACCGTCCAGTTGGCCACCACCATGTGGTCCGTGAACGTCTGCCCGAACGCCGGCTTTGCCAGCACTGCAGTGCGTGCGTCCGCGCTGGCCGGATCGTGTCGCACCTCAACCGCAAAGTCCCAGGTCTCACTCACCTCCGGCACGTTACCCCTGCCACTGGAGTGCGCTCGACCCAGTGCCCACTCTGCGGCCATCGAGGTACACCTGCCGCCTCAGCACCTCCTGCAGATCCCACGCCGCCGCCAGCCCGGGCTCCTGCTCGCGTACGACGTCCAGCACGCGCTGAGCAGTGTCGTACAAGTAATAGGTGTGCCACTCGTCCGGCAACTCCACCAACACCCGCAGCGCCAGCGCCACACTCGCGGCGACCTCGCCGTCCACAGCAAGACACTCGGCCAGCCCGAGCTCCACTCCGGCACGTTCGCCGAGCCACGTTTCCGGGCACTCCTCCAATGCTCGTCCCAGCAGCACACAACCGGCGCCGCCATACCCGAGGCGGGCGCAGATCCGCCCCTCGGCCCAACGCACTTGGTATGACGCCCAGTCAGCCGGCCAAGCGTCCGTCGCCCCGGTCGCCGGCACCACGTCCGCAACACTCAGGAGCTCCTGAAGAGCGCGGTGTGCCTCGGCGCCGCGCCCCAGCTCGGCGAGCACCTGCGCTCGCGCCGCATGCGCCTGCAAGACGCAGCCCGGTGTCTGCCGCCCGAGAGTCAGGGCCTCTTCGGCGAGGTCGAGCAGTTGAGGCAGTGGTCGCCGCTCCGCGAGCCCGCTGACTGCCTCCAGCGCACGCACCGAACTGCGGACGGATGGCTCGGCATAGCTGTCCGCAGCGGCTCGGGCTGTCAGCCACCAGCGCTTGGCCGCGTGTGTCTGCCCGAGCCCGGTCAGCGTCAGCGCGATGAGCGCAGTCAGTCGCGCGACCTGGGTCGGCATGCTCGCCGGCAGCGCGCGGAGATCCATGATCAACTCCGGCAGCAGACATCCAGGCGGAACACCGCGGAAGTCCCCGGCCTCGGCAGCCGGATCAACGATGCCGAAGGACAGCACGAGCTCGTGCCAAGCCGCCTGCAGCGGATCCGCTGCCACCAGCGACTCGGCCGGCTGCGGCCGGGCCCGGCCCTGCTCGAACGCAGCGATCAGCCGGCTCCCAGTGCCGAGCTCGCGATCACAGAGCCGTGCCAAGTCGGCAGAGCCGGGGCGCTGTCCGCGCTCCACCTGCGACAGGTAGCTGTGGTCGTAGCCGACCCGGCCGGCCAGTTGGCGCAGACTCAAGCCGACTGCCTGCCTGCACTGCCTCAACTGCGCGCCGAACGCTGCCTCAGCCACAGGACCACCCCCGTTTGCACTTCGAGCTCATGTGGTGCGTGCCAAGACAGTACAAGCCCACGCCGACAAAAAGCTGCCAGAACCCTTGTAGGCAAGGACATGTGGGCTGTGGGCTGTTCACACAGCCCACAGCCCACACCTGTTGTGAACAGCAGCCGCTGGGCAAGAGTGCAGGAGTGAACACGACGCAGCGGCCCCCTCGCCTCTTCCGACTGGTCCGCCACGTCCACGCCTCCGGCATCCGCGCCACAGGCACCCTCGCCGAAGGCGTCCAGTGGTCCGACGGAACCGTGGCCCTGAGATGGCGCGGCCGCTGGCCCAACACCTCCACCTGGGACGGCGGCATCGAAGCCCTCCTGGCCGCCCACGGCAACGGCGGCCGCACCCAGGTCCATTGGTTCCCGAGCACCCCACAGCCGGTGCCCAGCCGGGCCGGGCCTGTCGCCAGTCGTCCGACGCCGAGCGCCGTACAGGTCAGCCCACTCTGGCTGCCGGCCCCTACACCAGACGGCTGCTGCGCTCGCTGCGGCCAGCCGTGGCCGTGCCCTGGACTGTGTCCGTGAAAGCTGATCGCTGCCCGGCCTCCGCTAACTCGGTTCAGTGTGCGGGTCCCGACAGCGTCGGGAAGCCGACAGCGGTGGCGCATTGACCTGGAAGTTAAGGAGCGTCTCTACTTAATGAACTCCAACCGCCCCGGGAGGTCCGCTCATGCGTTCACGGTGCCTTGCTGTCGTGCTCGGTCTGGTTCTGCTGCTCGTCGGTGGGACACAGACTGCGCAGGCGGCGAACGTCCTGACCAATCCGGGCTTCGAGACCGGGTCACTGAGCGGGTGGACGTGCTCTGGCGGGTCTGTCGTCAGCAGCCCGGTGCGAAGCGGCGGCTATGCGCTCAACGGGGCGGTGTCGAGTTCGGACTACGCACAGTGCAGCCAGACCGTGTCATTGCAGCCCAGTACGGCGTACACGTTGTCGGGCTGGGTGCGTGGGTCGTACGTCTATCTGGGCGTCACAGGCGGCGCGTCGACCTGGACGCCGGCTGCTTCGAGCTACACGCAGCTGAGCGTTTCGTTCACGACTGGGGCAAGTCAGACGTCGGTGCAGGTGTATGTGCATGGCTGGTACGGGCAACCGGCGTACCAGGCGGATGACATCAGCCTCGATGGTCCTGGTGGCAACCCGTCCGGTCCTGGCGTTCCCGGGTCGCCTTCCGTCACCGGTACGACGAACAGCAGCATCTCGCTGAGTTGGGGCGCTTCCAGTGGCACCGTCACGGGCTACCGGGTGTACGAAGGCTCCAACGTCGTCCAGACCGTCACTGGTACGACGGCGACCGTCAGCGGACTCGGGACGTGCACGAGTCACACCTACTCGGTTGCGGCGTACAACGGCACTGGTGAGTCGGCCAAGTCCGCAGCAGTGACAGGTACGACGGGAGGCTGCACGAGCACGGGGTTGCCCAAGCACGCGCTGATCGGTTACCTGCACGCGAGCTTCGCCAACGGGTCGGGGTACGTGCGGATGGCCGACGTGCCGGCGGAGTGGAACATCATCAACCTGGCCTTCGGTGAGCCGACGTCGGTGACGTCCGGAGACATCCGGTTCAACCGCTGCCCGGTCGCGGAGTGCCCGAACGTGGAGAGCGAGGCGGAGTTCGTCAGCGCGATCCGGGCCAAGCAGGCGGCCGGGAAGAAGGTGCTGATCTCGATCGGCGGCGCCAACGGGCAGGTGCAGCTGACCACGGCTGCGGCCCGGGATGCGTTCGTCAGTTCGGTCAGCGCGATCATCGACCGCTACGGCCTCGACGGGCTGGACATCGACTTCGAAGGACACTCGCTGTACCTGAACGCGGGCGACACCGACTTCCGCAACCCGACCACACCGGTGATCGTCAACCTGATTTCGGCGCTGAAGTCGCTCAAGGCGAAGTACAGCGCGAACTTCGTGCTGACGATGGCGCCGGAGACGTTCTTCGTGCAGGTCGGGTACCAGTTCTACGGCGGTGCGGGCGGCGGCGACAACCGGACCGGGTCCTACCTGCCGGTCATCCATGCGCTGCGCGACGCGCTGACCGTGCTGCACGTCCAGGACTACAACTCCGGTCCTGTGATGGGGCTGGACAACCAGTACCACACCATGGGCGGCGCGGACTTCCACATCGCAATGACCGACATGATCAAGGCCGGTTTCCCGGTCGCGAACACCGGTCAGACGTTCCCAGGACTCCGGCAGGACCAGATCGCCTTCGGACTGCCGGCAGCGGTCAGCGCAGGCAACGGCTACACCGCCCCGGCAGCCGTGCACCAAGCGCTCGACTGCCTGGTCAAGGGCCAGAACTGCGGCGGCTACAGCCTCCGTGGCGGGGCCTCGCCGGCCTTCCGCGGGCTGATGACGTGGTCGATCAACTGGGACCGGTACTACGGCTGGGAGTTCAAGAACAGTCACGCGCCGTACCTCGCCGCGCTGCCCTGAGGTTTCCCGCAGGCCCGGACTGTGGGAAACCTCAGCAAAGGTGTGCGGGAATTACCCTTCCCGCTTGTTGGTCCGGCGCTGGTATGAAGGAGGCATGACAGCGTCAACGACCCGCCCGGTGATCCTCACCGTGGACGACGACCCCGGCGTTTCCCGGTCGATCGCCCGTGACCTCCGCCGTCGGTACGGCGAGGACCACCGCATCGTGCGGGCGGAGAACCCCGGGCAGGCGCTGGACGCCCTGCGCGAGCTCAAGCTCCGGGGCGAGCCGGTGGCGCTGCTGCTGGCCGACTACCGGATGCCGCAGATGTCCGGGATCGAGTTCCTCGAGGCCGCGATGGATCTGTTTCCGCTCGCGCGCCGCGTGCTGCTCACTGCGTACGCCGACACCGACGCGGCCATCCAGGCGATCAACGTGGTCGACCTCGACCACTACCTGCTGAAACCGTGGAACCCGCCGGAGGAGAAGCTCTACCCGGTGGTCGACGCGATGCTCGACCTGTGGAAGTCGACCCCGGAGCCGTCCACCGACGAGACCCGGGTGATCGGCCACCGCTGGTCGGCGCCGTCGTTCGCGGCCCGCGACTTCCTCGCCCGCAACGCCGTGCCGTACCGGTGGTACGGCGTGGACGAGGACGAGAGCAAGCGGCTGCTGGAGGCAGCCGGGGTGGACGGATCGACGCTCCCGGTGATCATCACGCCGGACGGCACGGTCATGGTGGCGCCGAGCGAGTCCGACCTGGCCACCAAGGTGGGGCTGTCGACCGCGCCGGCCTCGGAGTTCTACGACCTCGTCGTCGTCGGTGGCGGTCCGGCGGGTCTCGGCGCGGCCGTGTACGGCGCCAGCGAGGGGCTGCGGACGGTGCTGGTCGAGCAGTTGGCGACCGGCGGCCAGGCGGGTCAGTCGAGCCGGATCGAGAACTACCTGGGCTTTCCCGACGGTGTTTCGGGTGCACAGTTGACCGACCGGGCCCGTCGTCAGGCGGTGCGGTTCGGCGCCGAGCTACTGACGGCACGGCAGGTGGTCGGCCTGGAGACCCTCGGGTCCGCGCGCAAGCTGAGGTTCTCGGACGGCAGCGAGATCTCGTCGCACTCGGTGATCCTGGCGACCGGCGTCTCGTACCGGACGCTGGACGCCCCCGGCGTGGACGACCTGTGCGGCCGGGGCATCTACTACGGCTCCGCGACGACCGAGGGTCCCAGCTGCGCCGGCCAGGAGGTCTACATCATCGGCGGGGCGAACTCCGCCGGCCAGGCCGCGGTGTACTTCTCGAAACACGCCAAACGCGTGCATATGCTGGTGAGAGGACCATCGCTGACGGCGACGATGTCGTCGTACCTGATCAATCAGATCGACGAGATCGACAACATCGAGGTCCACACCTGTACGCAGGTGGTCGACTGCAAGGGCTCCGACCACCTCGAACGGGCAACCCTGCGGAACAGTGTGACCGGTGAGTCGCGCGAAGTGGACACGGAGTGGATGTTCGTGTTCATCGGCGCGGCCCCACGGACGGACTGGCTGCCGGGTGACCTGCTCCGCGACGAGCGCGGTTTCGTGCTCACCGGGCCGGACCTGCACGGCAAGCCGCCGGGCTGGGCGCTGGAGCGGGAGCCGTACCACCTGGAGACGAGCATGCCGGGCGTGTTCGCCGCCGGGGATGTGCGGGCCGAGTCGGTGAAGCGGGTCGCCTCCGCGGTCGGCGACGGAGCGATGGCCGTGACACTGGTGCACCGATACCTGGAGATGCTCTGATGACTGTCGAGACCGAGCCGCGCCGGCTGACCCCGGACGAGTTGCGCACGCTCTTCCTGTTCGAGTCGCTGACCGACGAGCAGTTGCAGTGGCTCTCCGACGCCGGGTACGTCGAGTCGGTGCAGGACGGGATCGTGTTCAGCGAGGGAGACCCGGCCACCTGCTGCTACGTGCTGCTGTCCGGTGAGCTGCGGCTCTGCAAGCTGTCCCACGGTGAAGAGGTCGAGATCAACCGGACCCGCCAGCGCGGGGTCTACGCCGGTGCCTTCAATGCCTTCTTCGGCGCCACCGACCACAAGACCTACACGGCGACGATGCGGGTGACCGAGCCGTCGGAGTTCTACGTGATCGGCGCCGAGACCATGGCGACGATGATGAACACCTGGTTCCCGATGGCGGTGCACCTGATCGAGGGCTTCATCATGGGCATGCGCCGGACCAACGAGACGCTGGGGGAGCGCGAGCGGCTGCTCGCCCTCGGCTCGTTGTCGGCCGGCCTCACGCACGAGCTCAACAACCCGGCCGCGGCGGCGGTCCGGGCCGCGGCGACGCTGCGGCAGCGGGTCGCCGGCATGCGGTCCAAGCTGGCGATGCTTGCCGACGGCACCTTGGATGCGACCAAGCTGCACCAGATCGTCGAGCTGCAGGAGGCGGCGGTCGAGCGGCTGGACAAGACCAAGGACAAGGACATCTCCCCGATGGAGCTGTCCGACGCCGAGGACTCGCTGACCGACTGGCTGGACGACCACGACGTTCAGGCCAGCTGGGATGTCGCGCCGGTGCTGGCCGCGGCGGGTCTCGACGTGCCGTGGATGGAGGAGGTGCTGGCCGCGGTCGGGCCGAAGTACCTCGAGGGTGCCGTGCGGTGGCTGATGTACACGATCGACACCGAGTCGCTGATGAACGAGATCGACGACTCCGTCACCAGGATCTCGACCCTCGTTGGCGCCGCGAAGCAGTACTCGCAGATCGACAGAGCGCCGTACCAGATCGTCGACCTGCGTGAGTTGCTGAAGTCGACGCTGGTGATGATGTCGGGGAAGCTGCAGGGGTACGAGGTGGTGAAGGACTTCGATCCGGAGCTGCCGCCGATCCCGGCGTACGCCGCCGAGCTCAACCAGGTGTGGACCAACATCATCGACAACGCGGTCAGCGCGATGGGCGGGTCGGGCACCCTGACGATCCGGACGAAGAGGGACGGCGCCTACGCGGTCGTCGAGATCGGCGACACCGGCCCGGGCATCCCGCGGGAGATCCGCAACCGCATCTTCGAGCCGTTCTTCACCACCAAGCCGATCGGCGAAGGCACCGGCCTAGGCCTCGACATCTCCTGGCGCATCGTGGTCAAGAAACACCACGGCGACCTCCGCGTCGAGTCCCAGCCCGGCAACACCCGCTTCAAGATCGTCCTCCCCCTGGATCCCGAAAAAGAGCTAGAAACCGACCCCGACCTCCTCACCTAGCCCGGCGGTTCTTCGCTCCTCTAGAATCCGTCCGGCGTCGACGGCGTGTGGCACGTACTCGTCGTACAGCGTGAAGCCCGCCATCACGGTCCACTCGTCCCGCCTCGAGCAAGCGAACCACCTCCACCCGAGCAGCACGACCGGACCGGAGCACGACGTTCACCTGGCGACGAGCCGTCGTACCGCGGAAGACTCAGCGTGCCAGGAACCGTCCACCCACCCGATGCGGTGTCCCGCGTCGTTCGCCAGCACCAGCAGGATCGCTTGACGCATGCGCTCGATCAGCTGCTCCAGCTCATCCCGGCGCAAGCACACCGGAACGCTCCCGCTTACCTGCTCAGCCCCATCCTCTTCCCGGTCGAGGACCCGGACGACACCTGATCGGCACCAGTTGATCGAGCGCGACCTGCGGATGCTCGTCAGGCTTGGCTTTCCTCGGTCGGGGGTTGAGGAGTGTCGTTGCGGTCGGAGTCCGGCTGCGCGCCATCGTCGTGGCGGATCTCCTGCCCACGTACGTCGACGTCACCACGCTCGAGAGCCTCGTTCACCTCGGTATCAGTGACCTCAGCCGGATCCTCATGCGTCACCGGAGTCAACCCCTCGTAGGGCCCACTGGGACTGGTCATAGCTGTCTCTCCATTCCTGACTGCTGTCCAACTCCCAGTGCCCAGCAACAGACACATCCACTCAGCCCCCGCACCCGCGGACAGCCCCCTGTCACATCTCCCCACCGCGATCCGTCAACCCGACATACACCGAGATCACCAGGAGAACACCATGCACACGACACAACACCCAGCCGCCCCGCAAACCACCGCCGCACCCGCCACCCCAGACGCAGAGGCGGGTGTGGGAGTTGTGCGGATCCACACGTACGCGGTTGATCCCGACAAGCTGGATGAGTTTCTCGAGCGACGAGCGAAGGTGATCGGGGTGATCCGGGACGCGCACCCCGGGCTGACCTCGACGCAGCTTGTCCGGCTCGAGGACGGGACCTACACCGACACATGGCGGTGGGAGTCGTTCCCGGCGATGGCAGCCGCCTTCCCACTGGCCCAGTCACCGGAAGCAATAGCCGCCTGGTCCCTGGTCTCCGCCCCACCCACCGCCACCAACGCCCAGATCATCGACGAGCGCTGACCGCACAGCATGCAGTTGGTTGGTTAGGGAAGTTCTAGTTGGAGTTCGGTTAGCCAGTGGGATTCGTCTTCGCCGTTGGCTTCGAGGAAGTGGTGGCGCCAGCGGGGGGATTGGAGGAGGTTGTGGTGGTCGTTGGACTCGGCCCAGTGGGCTAGAGCCTGGTAGGCGGTGGCGATTCCGGATATCGGGCCCTCGTGGATGGTTGAGGCCACCTCGACGGCCGGCAGTGAGCGGGTCTCGAGGCCGGGAACCGAGTCAGCGGGTACGGCGTACCCGGCGATGACCTCGACCGTTGGGCCGCCGTCCGTCGAGACGAAACGAGCCACGGGCGTGGTCCGGTCGGCATACACGGCCTCCATCCGCTCGATCACCTGGCCGAACAGATCCCGCAGTACGTGGCCGGTGCTCTGTGGGCTTGCATCGGCTGCGGTCGCGGAGAGGGACGCGATCGTCAGTGCGTCGGCTTGTTTGATTTCGATCGTCGCGTTCATGCGGTTCTCCTGCTCGATCAGTCGGAGTCTCGCTGTCACTCGGTCGAGGACGTGCCGGTCGTGCCGCATCCGGCGTTCGAACTCGGCCTGCCGTAGCCGCAGCATCCCCTTCATCTCCGCGGGGTCCACGCCTTCACCGAGCAGCCGGCCGACCTCGTCGAGGCTGAACCCGAGCCCTTTGAGGGCGACCAGACGATTCAGGGTCGCCAGCTGCGCGACGTCGTACGAGCGTCGGCCGCTGTGCGGATCGACGTACGCAGGCTTGAGTACGCCGATGGCGTCGTAGTGCCGCAGCATGCGCGTCGATACTCCGCCGAGGCGAGCGAATTCTCCGATGTTCACCATGACACCCCCGACTCTCTGCCTTGACACAGTGTCAACTGCAAGGTCAGCGGAGTGCGGTGCCTTGGGTGTGCGAGAGCAGGCTCAGGTCGTCGCGAGTGGGGAGGGACTCCCAGTCGCCGGTCGCGGTGACGCAGAAGGCGCCGGACGTGGTGGCGCGGTCGAGGCGGTGTTCGGGGGAGAGGCTGTCGAGGGTTCCGGAGAGGTAGCCGGAGACGAACGCGTCGCCGGCGCCGATGCTGTCGACGACGGTGACAGGGAGGGCCGCACGGTGGATCGTGCTGTCGGCGGTGTGCGTCCAGGCGCCCTTGCCACCGGCGGTCACGACAATCTCGGTGATGCCGGTGTCCAGCAGGGCGCGAACTGGTTCGGCGGCGTCGGTGAGGATGTCGAGCTCGTCGTCGGACGCGAAAACCGTGTGTACGAAGGGAAGTAGCTCACGCAGCGCAGTCGCCGCGTCGGTGCGTGACCACAGGCGAGCGCGGTAGTTGACGTCCAGCGACACGCGTACGTCGGACTCCGCAGCAGCACGTACGACGTCCAGCGTCGCAGCCCGCGTGGCCTCGGACAGGGCAGGCGTGATGCCGGTGACATGCAGGAGCCGAGGCGTGGACGCTTCCAACGCGGCGACGCACTCCGTAATGGTCAGCGTGGAACCGGCCGAGCCGCGGCGGTGGTAGCTGACCCGGGTGATGTCGTGCGACGGCTGGTCGAACGCGATGAACCCGGTGAAAGACTCGTCCGAGAACCGGAGCCACCGCGTGTCCACACCCTCGGCCCGCAGTGTGCGCTGGATCAGCCGACCGGGCTCGTCGTTGCCCACGGCACCCAGCCAGGCGGCCTGGTGCCCGAGCCGCGACAACCCGATCGCGACGTTGCTCTCCGACCCGGCGATCGACAGGTGCGCATCACCGCCGAGCCGCATCGGACGAGCAGTCCGCAACGAAACCATCGTCTCGCCGATGGTCAGGAGATCAGTCATCGGTCTACTCCAGAGAAAGCGGTCGGCATAGAAAGCGATCGGCGCGGAGGTTGCCCACCGAACCCGGGGGTTGCCCCCTGGGATTTTGCCGTGGCAACCCCCGGTTCGCGGGGTTAACCCTTCGGGTTGGGGGTTGTCGGGGCGGGGTGGGGGTTGCCTATACGGTTTGGGGGTTGCCCCCTGGGATTTTGCTGTGGCAACCCCCGGTTCGCGGGGTTAACCCTTCGGGTTGGGGGTTGTCCGGGCGGGCTGGGGGTTGTCCGGGCGGATTGGGGGTTGCCTGTGCGGGTTGGGGGTTGCGCGGGGTGCGGGTGGTGGGTCGGTGGGTTTAAGGGGTGGGTGGGGTTACGGCGGTTAGGAAGGATTTGGCTCGGGTGGCTAGTTCGGATTGGGGGCCGCCGGTGGCGGCGTTGCCTAGGAGGGGGGAGGCTACGCCGACTGCCAGGGCCCCGGCGGCCAGGTACTCGGGGGCGGATTCGGCGTCGACGCCGCCGACTGCGATCAGCGGGGCGTCGGGGAGTGGGGCGCGCAGCTCGCGGAAGTAGCTGGGGCCGTAGACCTTGGCGGGGAAGATCTTGACCGCGGTGGCGCCGAGGTCGAGGGCGGCGACGACCTCGGTGGGGGTGAGGGCGCCGCAGAGCAGGGGAAGACCGAGTTCGACGCTGCGGTGCGCGCCGCGGGTGATCGCGGGCGTGACCGCGAACCCGGCGCCGGCGGCGGCGACCTCGTCGGCCTGGGAGGGTGTGATGACGGTGCCCGCGCCGATCAGGATCGACGGGTCGTACGTCGAGCGCGCCTTAGCGATCGCCTCGACCCCGCCGGGTGTGGTCAGGGATACCTCGAGGGCGGTGATCCCCGCCTCGACCAGGGTGTGGATGCACTCCAGGGCGCGGTCGGGGTCGTCGGTGCGGATGATGGCCAGCACCTTGCGGCGCCGGAGCTCGGCAAGCAGATCCATGGTTCCTCCTCGGGGTCCACGCTATTGGATCGGTCCAGACATAGGACGTCCCATGTCATCGGTTTTGGACGCGCGGAAGTGGATAAATTACGAGGTGAACAACCGCCCCGTTGTTTACTTTCAGTTTTGGAGGCATCCGCCCATGCCCACCCGACTTCCACTCCTCGCCGCGCTCGCCCTGCTGGTCCCCGCGCTTCCGGCAGCCGCGAGCCCACCGCCCGACGAGACCACCCAAGCCCTGACGGCGATCGCCCAAGGCACGATGGCAATCACCCAGACCGTCCTCTTCAACAAGGGAGACGCGGGGTACGGCTGCTACCGGATCCCCGCGATCGTGAAGACCAAAGCCGGCACGCTGCTCGCCTTCGCCGAGGCCCGGCGAGCCTGGTGTGCGGACTCGCAGGAGATCGACCTGGTGATGCGCCGGTCCGACGACGACGGCCGGACCTGGTCGGCGACGCAGACCGTGCTCTCCGGCACTGACTCCGACCCGAACGCGGTGGCGACCCGCGGCAACCCGGCGCCGATCGTCGACTACGAGACCGGCCGGATCGTCCTGCTGAGCACGATGGACCCCGGTACGACGAGCCGGCCGCGGACGCCGTACGTGCAGACCAGTGATGACGACGGCCGGACCTGGAGCACGGCCCGCAACATCGGCGACCAGATCGACGACCCGGCCTGGGGCTGGTACGCCACCGGGCCGGTGCACGGCATCCAACTGACGCGTGGTGCGCATGCCGGGCGGTTGGTGGCCGGGACCAACTACGACAACGGCAGCGGTCGTGCGGCCGGGCAGTTGGTGTACAGCGACGACAGTGGCGAGACCTGGCACAAGGGGGCGACCGACCTGCGGTCCGATGGCGCCGTACCGCAGGAGATCAGCGTCGTCGAGAAGGTGGACGGTGGCGTCTACGCAATTGCCCGCAACAACGCCGGTGCTGCCGGGGCCAGCCGGATGTCTGCGGTGAGCAACGACGGCGGGCAGACGTACGTCGCGCCGTACGCGACTATCGCCGGCCTGACCACTCCAGTGGTGCAGACGTCGCTGCAGCGGTTGCGGGCCGTGGATCGCGGTGACAAGTACAACCGCATCCTGTTCGCCGGGCCGGCCGATCCGGAGCGGCGGCGGTACATGACGATCCGGTCCAGCTTCGACGAAGGCAAGACCTGGCAGTCCGTGGCCGAAGGCACCAGGATCACCAGCGACTGGTCCGGGTACTCCGACATGGCGATCCTGGACACCGGTGAGATCGGGCTGCTGTATGAAGGCGGCACGGTCGACGCGCGCGACCAGGTCCGGTTCGCCCGGTTCACCGAGAACGACATCGGCCACCCGGACGCGCCCCTCGGCACGACGACACCGGACGTCTCCGGGCTCGGCAACCACAGCTACCTGCGCGGCGGGACGATCTCGGTCACCGGCAAGTTCGGGCAGGCGCGCGACCTCGACGGCGTCGACGACGCGATCCAGTTGCCGTTCGCGGAGTCGCTCGCGGTCGGCGGCGGTGACTTCACCGCGATGGCGTGGATCAAGTACGGCGCGAGTACGGCGAACCAGGCCATCTTCTGGGCTTACGGCATCAACGAGTTCTCGCAGTTCTGGCTGCGGGCCGAGCCCGCGGACAGCCGCATCCGCGGACTGATCACCACCAACGGCAACACCGCGTCCGTCGCCACGACCAGCGCCTACAACAACAACGCCTGGCACCACGTCGCCCTGCAGCGCAAGGTGGGCACGCTGTCGATCTGGGTCGACGGAGTACAAGCCGCCAGCGTTACGGCGCCGGCCGGCTCGGTCAGCCCGGCGCGGCCGTTCAAGATGTACGTCGGCCAACGGCTCGACGGAGCGCATCACTTCGACGGCTCGATGGACGAGGTCCGGATCTACAAGCGGGCACTGACCGCGACAGAGATCAACAGCATCCGCATGACGAACAGCACCGCGGTCGCAAACGTCGTACTCGATCTGCCGCTCGGGTAGCGCCATCACACTGGCCTGGCGGAGACCGTCAACCGCCAGGCCAGCTTGCCACTCGGCGGTACGACGGCCGCGTCCTCCGGACCGGCCTCCGCAAGGTCGAACACCCGCCCGAGCATCGGTTCCACACCCAGGCTCCGGTACGGCGCCTCGTCGGGGAATCCGGCCTGGTTACGCCACAACGCCGTCGACACTGGTTCCCCGGGGCAACTCAACTCGAGCTGCAGGAGGGCGCCACGATCGAGGACGGAGACCGTGGGACAGTCGACGAGGATCGCGCCGACCGCGGTCCCGTCGGACGGGCCGTAGGTGTTGAGATCGAGCGGCGTCGGCCAGGTCGTGTCGAGCCAGGGCGCGTCCGCGGGCCAGGGCGTCGGGAGATAGGGAGCGGCTTCGGGGTAGAGCCTGCAGGGCGTGCCGCCGGGCGCCTGCACCGATGCGCCGACTGCGCAGTCCAGGAGTGCGTGTGCCGCCCACGTGAAGCGGTAGCCCGGCGGTGCCTGCAGGTGGTAATCAGCGGTCACTGAGTCGGTGTCGGACGCGAAGGTCCGGGTCAGGGTGGCATCGCCAAACGTGACCTCGAAGTCCCAGGGTTGGTTCCAGAGACCGCCGTGGTCCGGGGTGCCGCGGACAGTGGGGAAGCACTCGTCGAGCCCGCCCGCGTCGGTGAAGGCGGTGTGGTTCGTGCGGGGTCCGCTCAGGAGGCCGGGACCCTGCCAGAGCCATTCCCGGCCTGCCAGCTGCAGTGACTTCCAGCGGCCGCCGTCCTCCGCATCGATGACTACCATTCGGCGAACGAGCCGTCGGGGTGCGTCCAGACGGGGTTGCGCCAAGCGTGACCGGTCTGGTCGGCGGCTCGGACCGCGGCCTCGTCGACCGTGATTCCCAAGCCAGGCAGGGGATTCCACTCGGCGTGCCCGTTGACCCAGGTGTACGGCGTCGGGTCCGTCACGTACGACGTGAGGTCGCTCGCGAGGTTGTAGTGGATGCCCCGGCTCTGCTCCTGGATGAGGAAGTTCGGCGTCGCGAACGCGACCTGCAGACTCGCGGCCAGCGAGATCGGGCCGAGCGGGCAATGCGGCGCCAGCATCGCGCCATGCGTGTCGGCCAGCACCGCGATGCGGCGCAGCTCCGAGATCCCGCCGGCATGTGACACGTCGGGTTGAACCACGGCGACGCCCGCGTTGAGCGGTGCCACGAAGTCGGAGCGGTGGTAGAGCCGTTCACCCAACGCGAGTGGCACGGTCGACGCACTGACCACTTCGGACAGATGCACCATGTGCTCAGGCAGCACCGGCTCCTCGACGAAGAACGGCTGCAGGTCCTCGACAGCGTGCAGGATCCGCCGCGCACCGGCCACGCCGACCCGGCCGTGCAGGTCGATGGCCACGTCGCGCGTGTCGCCGAGAGCTTCCCGGGCCGCACTCAACCGAGCCACGATGTCCTTGATCTCGGCAACAGAAGGCGACGGCTGGATCAGGCCGCTGCCGTTCATCTTGACCGCGGTCATCCCCGCCTCGACCTGTTCCGCGACCTGGTCGGCCACGGCGGCCGGCTCGTCCCCGCCGACCCAGGCGTAGACGCGGACCCGGTCCCGCACCCGTCCACCGAGCAGTGCGGCGACAGGAGCGCCGTACACCTTGCCGGCGATGTCCCAGAGCGCGTGGTCGAGCCCGGCGACCGCGCTGCTCAGGACGGGGCCGCCGCGGTAGAAGCCGCCCTTCGACAGCACCTGCCAGTGCCGCTCGATCTGCAACGGGTCCTGGCCGATCAGGTACTCCGACAGCGTCTCGATCGCGGTCCGGACGACCTCGGCGCGGCCCTCGACCACGGGTTCACCCCAGCCGACGACGCCGTCGCTCGTCTCGATCCGGCAGAACAACCACCGCGGCGGGACCAGGAAGGTCTCGATCCTCTCGATCTTCACGAGCGGCGTCCCCGGCCCCGGGCCGACGACGATCCACGGACCTCGGTCAAGTCCTCCGCCGCCTTCGCCAGCAGTTCGCGCATGGCTGCCTCCGCGGCACCAGGGTCGCCGGAGCGGACGGCGTCCACCACGCGCTGGTGACTGGGCAGCGGATCATCCGACGGCTTCACCTTGTGCACGAGCCGGTCGCGATCGGCGAGCCCTGTCTCCATGATCACTTCCATCTTGGTCAGCAGCTCGTTCCCCGTCGCCGCCAGCAACGCCCGGTGGAACTTGAGGTCCGCCGCGACCGCCGCGAGGTCGTCCTTCGCCGAGGCCATCTCCTCGAGCGCCGCGTCCAACGCCTCCAGGTGCGTCGACTCCGCACGCAGCGCGGCCAGCCGGGCGGCGGCCGGCTCGACGATGCCGCGCACCTCGTGCAGCTCCTCGAGGAGCTCCGGCCGGACGTCGTCGTCGAAGTGCCAGCGGATCATGTCCGCGTCCAGCAGGTTCCAGTCCGACCGCGGGCGGACGAACGTGCCGCGCTTCTGCCGCGCGTCGACCAGCCCCTTGGCGGTCAGCACCTTCAACGCCTCGCGGACCGCGGTCAAGCTGACGCCGAGGTCGGCCTGCAGCTCGGGCACGTTGATGGTCGCGCCCTCCGGGATCTGCCCGGACAGGATGCGCTGCGCCATCACCTCCACGATCTGCCCGTGCAGTCCCCGCGTCACGCCGCGCTGAATCCCCGTCACACCGCTCTCCCTCATGCCGAGTCCTTCACCGCGGACCAACCACCGTCGACCACCAGGCTGGCAGCCGTCACGTACGACGCTTCCTCCGACAACAGGAACGCCACGACCTGTGCCACCTCGTCCGGCTGCCCGAGCCGGCCGACCGCCGTGGCCTTCGCGCTCTGCTCGCGGCCCTCGGCATCGACGCGGTCCCACATCGCTGTCTCGATCGGGCCGGGCAGCACAGTGTTCACCCGGATGGAGCCGCCGTACTCGACCGCGAGCTGGCGTCCGAGCGCAACCAGGGCGCCCTTGCTTGCCGCGTAGGCAGGGTGTCCCGGCAGGCCGACCAGCGCGTGCACCGACGACACCAGCACGACGGAGGTCAGGTCGTCGTACAGGGTGCGGAAGCCGAGGAACGCGGCGGTGAGGTTCACGTCCAGCTGTCGTTGCCAGGACTCGGCAGTGAGCTCGTGCGCCGGGCGAACGTCGACGAAGACCGCGTTGCTGACGAGTCCGTCGATCGGCCCGAGCTCGTCGCGGCCACGGGACCGAACCTCGGCCCACGTGTCCGGCGACGACACATCACCCAGTACGGCGATCGCGCGGCCCGGCACCTCCTTGCACGGCTGCACGTCGACCTGCACGACCGACGCGCCGTCGGCCAGCAGCCGCTCGACACAGGCCGCGCCGATCCCGGACGCGGCCCCGGTCACCACGATCACCCGCCCCGTCAACCGCACCCGCGCCTCCTCAACAGCCGGCGATCCCGCCAGGCCTCCAACGATGAACGAGGCACCAGTTGACCGTGACGCCGCTGTCCCGTCAAGCGATTTGCTCGTAATTTACGAATTAATATTGACACCCGGGGGCGCTCGCCGCAAGATCGTCCGCAACACACCACTCACTCGACTGGCACATCGCTCAGATGGCCGTCGGGACGATTCCAGGAGTTGGCATGACGGGTCTGGCAGCAGATCGGCGGACTTTCCTCAAGGGACTCGGACTGCTCGGGGCGGCTGCCCTGGTGCCCGGGTGCGCGACCTCGACGAGCAGTCCGGGCAGCGGCAGCGCGGCCACTGGTGAGCTCTCGCTGCAGTCGAACCTCTCCAGCGAGCAGGCGAAGGCCGCGATGGAGAAGCTCGTTGCTGCGTACAACAAATCCGGCGGGTCCCAGGTCAAGCTGAACACGGTCGCGTCGGAGATCTTCCGGACCCAGCTGCCGACGTACCTGACCTCGGCGAGCCCGCCGGACGTCTACACCTGGTACGCCGGTTCGGTCGCGGACTCGTACGCGAAGAAGGACCTGCTGCTCGACGTCACCAGCGTGTGGGACGGCCTGCAGAACTACCCGAAGTCGATGCAGACGCTGTCCACCAGCAGCAACGGGCAGAAGATCTTCGTGCCGACCAGCTACTACTGGTGGGGCATGTTCTACCGGAAGTCGAACTTCGCCAAGTGGGGCGTGACGCCGCCGAAGACCTGGGAGGAGTTCCTGCAGGTCTGCAAGACGATCCAGGGCAAGGGCGTCCCGCCGATCGGCATCGGGCTCGGGGACACGCCGTGGGTCGCGTCGGCCTGGTTCGACTACCTGAACATCCGGATCAACGGGGCGCCGTTCCACCGCCAGCTGCTGGCCGGGCAGGAGCGGTTCGACGACCCGAAGGTGAAGGCGGTCTTCACCAAGTGGCGCGAGGCGCTGCCGTACTTCGACCCGAAGGGCAAGTCGTTCCCGTTCCAGGAGGCGACGTCGGCGCTGCTGGCCGGCAAGACCGGGATGTTCCTGATCGGCACGTTCTTCGCCGACTCGGCGCCGAAGGACGCGCTGGACGACATCGACTTCTTCCAGTTCCCGATCATCGATCCCGCCGTACCGGTCGCCGAGGAAGCGCCGACGGACGGGTACTTCGCGTCGAAGAAGGCGAAGGACCCCGAGGGCGTGAAGAAGTTCATGACGTGGCTGGCGACGGCCGAGGCGCAGGAGATCTACGTGCAGAACTCCTCCGGTACGGCGATCCCGGCGAACCCGGACGGGAAGGCCGCCGACACGCCGCTGGTGGCGAAGGGCAAGGCGATGATCGAGAGCGCCGCCGAGCTGACGCAGTTCTTCAACCGCGACTCCAGCGACGCGCTGCAGCCGACCGCCGACGCCGCCCTCACCAAGTTCCTCGACAAGCCCGACCAGATCGACCAGATCCTGAAGGACTGGCAAGCCGCCGCCCAGAAGGTCTTCCAGGCGTGACTTCCACTCTGACCGAGACGGCTCCCGGCCGGTCCGCACCACGGGCCGGCGGGGGCGCGTCCCGCCGTACCAAACGCTCCGGGCCGCGGCGGGTGTCGCCGTTGATCCTGGTGTTCGTGTTCGTGCCGTTTGCGGTCGAGGCGGTGTGGGTGTTCTGGCCCGCGCTGCAAGGGTTCTGGCTGGCGCTGACGAGCTGGGATGGGTTGTCGGCGCCGACGTTCGTGGGGTTCGGGAACTTCGCCGACATGCCGTCGGACCCGATCTTCCGGACGGCGTTGAAGAACACCGCGATCTGGCTCGTGCTGTTCGGCGGGCTGAGCGTGGTCGGCGGGTTCGGGATGGCGTTGCTGCTGCAGCGGGAGCGACGCGGTGTCGGCATCTACCGGGCCGCGCTGTTCACCCCGGTCGTCTTCTCGCTCGTCGTCACCGCGCTGATCTGGCGCGTCTTTTACCAGCCCGACGGGCTCGTCGACACGATCCTGCGCACGATCGGGCTCGGTGACTTCATCCGCCCGTGGCTCGCCGACCCCGACACCGCTCTGTACGCCGTCATCGTGCCGGCGCTCTGGCGCCAGATCGGCTACGTGATGGTGCTGTACCTGGCCGGCCTCAAGGCGGTCGACCCCGCGCTCTACGAAGCCGCGAAGGTCGACGGCGCCTCGGCCTGGCAGCGGACCCGCTACGTGACGATCCCGCAGTTGAAGGGCGTGAACTCCGTCGTCCTGTCGGTGATCGTGATCGACTCGCTGCGATCCTTCGACATCGTCTGGTCGATGACGAGGGGCGGTCCGTACCACTCGTCGGAGCTGCTCAGCACCTACATGTACTCGACTGCGTTCCAGTCCACCCAGCTCGGCTACGCGTCCGCGCTGGCCGTGGTCATCTTCCTGCTCGCCCTCGCCGTCATCCTCGGCTACCTGATCCGCGCCTTCCGGGAGGAGTCCTGACGTCCTCCTCGACCTGCTGATCGAGGATTCCAACTACTACACGGAGGTAGCGTGTTGAGGTTCACGCTTCGGCGAGACCCGTACGGGCGTCTCTCGGCGTGCGCTGACGGCCCGTCCGGCCGCGATGTTGACTGCCGCGTTCACGTCCGCGTTGGCCCGATGCCCGCAGGCCACGCACCGGAACACCGCTTGGCTCTCGCGGTTCTCCGGTGCGCAGTGCCCGCAGACGCTGCAGGTCCGCGACGTGTACGCAGGGTTGATCTTCTCGACCCGTCCCGCTGCTTTGTGCTCCAGCCGCTGGACGAGCAGTCCCCAGCCGTTGGCCAGGATGCCCCGGTTGAGTCCGGCCTTGGCGCGCCGGCGATTCGGCAGGTAGCCGCCTCGCCGGTCTGGGTCGGGTTTCGGCCTTGGACGGTGTGTCATCTGCGCGATCCGCAAGTCCTCAACCCGGATGACGTCGAAGCGACGGGCGAGGTCGGTGCTGATCTTCTCGACCCAGTCCTTGCGGCGGTCGCGGGCACGGGAGTACAGCCTCGCGATCGCGGCCCTCACCCGGAGGCGCCGGTTGGAGCCGCGGCGGCACCGGGCCAGGCGTTGCTGCAGGTGTCTGAGCCGTTCGCGCTCGCGGTCCGACAGGCTCGGACAGGTCAGGCGGTCGCCGGTCGACAGCGCGGCCGAGACGGTGATGCCGCGGTCCACGCCGACGACCTCACCCGTGCCGGGCGCCGGGATCGGCGCCGGCACGACAGCGAAGGCGAGGTGCCAGCGGCCGGCCCGGTCGCGGGTGACCCGGTACGACTTCGCGTCGGGGATCGCGCGGGACAGGCGGAACCGCACCCAGCCGACCTTGGGCACCAGCACCCGCGCCCACTTCCGGCTCAGCTTCTCGATCCGGGCGGCCTGGGAACCGACGATGCGAAACCCTTCGTGCAGCCCGGCTTTGCGCCAGGTCGGACGCCGATGGGTCCTGGCATAGAAGTTCTTGACGGCCTGCGCGAAGTCCCGCAACGCCTGCTGTTGCACGGTCTGCGACCCGGCCCGCAGCCAACCGAACTCGGCCCTCGCCTCGGTCAGTTGCCGTGCCTGCTCCACAAACCTCGCCGCCGGCGCCTTGTCGGGGGTCCACATCGACCATTGCTCGAGCGCCAAGTTCCACATGTATCGGGCATGCCTGCACTGCCGCAGCAGCGCAGGCTCCTGCGCGCCAGATGGGTACATGCGGAACCTGGACATGCCACCCACTCAATCAGCCGGGACCGACAGTCCCCGATGCACGAAGGGAGGGAGTCGCGGGCGGTTTCGGTTCTGCATCACGGAGCATCCCCGCGGCACCTCAGGTGAACCGCCTCAAGACGTCCGGGTACCACCTGGCGATGGGGTTGATCTCGTTCCTGTGGGTTGCGCCGATCCTGTGGGTGATCGTTATCTCGTTCCGCAGCTTCGACGACGTCGCCGCGAACGGGCTGGGCTCGCTGCCGCACTCGTTCACGTTCTCGACGTACAAGTCGGCGTGGGAGGACGCGGACGAGTTCCGGGCCCTGATCAACAGCCTGCTGGTCACGATCCCGGCGGTGCTCCTGAGCCTGGGGCTGGCGTCGATCGCGGCGTACGGGCTGGCGCGGTACAGCATCCCGTTCCGGCGGACGGTGCTGCTGCTGATGCTGATGGGCAACCTGCTGCCGCCGCAGATCCTGCTGATCCCGATCTCGCGGTTCGTGGAGCTGATCGGGTACTACGACACGCTGATCGCGCTGATCGCCGTCCATGTCGGGTTCGGGCTCGGGTTCTACACGTTCGTGCTGCACGGGTTCATGCGGGACCTGCCGCGGGAGATCCAGGAGGCGGCGACGATCGACGGGGCCGGGCCGGGGAAGATCTACTCGAGCGTGATCCTGCCGCTGACCCGGCCGGCGCTGGCGGCGCTCGGCGCGCTGTCGTTCACCTGGATCTTCAACGACCTGCTCTGGTCGATCACGGTGATCCGGTCCGGCGAGAAGATGCCGGTCACGCCGGCGTTGCTCGGTCTGCAGGGCTTGTTCGTCTCGTCCTGGAACGTGATCGCGGCCGGCACCGTGATCGCCGCGATCCCGACGGTCGCGGTCTTCCTCCGCTTCCAGAAGCACTTCGTCGGCGGCCTCGCGATCGGAGCCGTCAAGTGAGGACCTGGACGCTGCGCGGCCCGAGCACGTCGTACGTCGTCGGCGTCCCCGACCACGACGGGTGGGCCGAACTGGTTGCCTGGGGCCCGCACGCCGTTGCCGAAGGCCCCTCCACTCTCGCCCCCGAAGGCACCGAGCACTTCCTCCCCCGAGCCGACATCCAACCCCTCGAGTACGCCACCCGCGGAGTCCGCTACGGCGCCCCCGTAGACCTGATCGTCGCCGGCCCCGACGGCTCCGACGAGCTCCGCCCAACCTTCGCCGGTGTGCGTGAAGGCGGGGAATTGCAACTGGAGTTCAAGGATGAGGTTCGGTCGGTGTGGCTGGTGCTGCACTACCGGATGGTGGGGGATGTGGTGGAGCGGTGGGTTTCGGTGCACAACGATGGTGCGGACGGGCTCACGTTGTACCGGCATGGGTCGGCCGGGTTTGTGATTCCTGCGCGGGGGCCCGTCAGGTACTTGTGGGGAGAGTGGAACAGCGAGTTCCAGCAGGCTGAGGTCGACCTCGACCGCGGGCGGTTCAGCATCGGGAGTCAGCAGGGGATCACCGGGCACTCCTACTCGCCGTTTCTGTCGGTCGACGGGTACGGCGTGCAGCTCGCGTGGACCGGGTCGTGGGAGATGTCGGCCGAGGTGGACACCACGGGGCAGACCCGGATCCGGGCTGGTCGTGCACCCTCCACGCTCGGGCTGAGGCTCGGCCCTGGGGAGTCGTGGGAGTCGCCGAAGGCCGTCGGGGCGTACAGCTCCGAAGGACCAGACGGCCTCGCCCGCGTCTTTCACGACTACCAGCGCTCCTTCTCCCGTCGCCGTACGCCGAAGGTCCTCTACAACTCGTGGTTCGCCACCGAGTTCGACGTCCGCGCGGAGCACCAGCTCGAACTGGCGCGACGGGCGGCCGCGATCGGTGTGGAGACGTTCGTCGTCGACGACGGCTGGTTCACCGGGCGGACCGACGACAAGCATGGGCTCGGCGGCTGGGAGGTCGATCCGGCCAAGTTCCCTGATGGGCTCGACGCGTTCATCACACAGCTGAAGGACCTCGGACTCGACTTCGGACTGTGGATCGAGCCGGAGTCGGTCAGCCCGGGATCGCAGCTGGCCGCCGAACATCCGGAGTGGATCCTGCGCACCGAGGGCCGCGAGCCACTCCAGGTCCGCAACCAGCTCCTGCTCGACCTGAGCCGGGACGACGTTCGCGAGTTCATCTCGGGCACGCTGCACCACCTGTTGTCGACGTACGACATCAGCTACCTGAAGTGGGACGCGAACCGCCCGCGTCTCGACGCCGGCGACCAGCGTCGCGACCTCGATGGCCGCGTCGTCGCCAACCTGTACGCGATCCTCGACCGGCTCCGCGCCGAGCATCCGCAGGTGTACGTCGAGGGCTGCGCCGGTGGCGGCGCCCGCGTCGACCTCGGGATGGCCGCCCGGGTCGATACGCTCTGGCCGAGTGACAACACCGCCCCGCTGGATCGGCTCAGGATCCAGCGGGGATTCCTCACCGGGTACGCGCCGCACCTGATGAGCTCGTGGGTGACCGATGCCGTCGGCACCCATGACGGCCGCGAGCGGTCGCTGGACTTCCGGTTCCACGTGGCGATGTCCGGCGTGCTAGGGATCGGCGCTGACCTGTCCCGGTGGAACGACGACCAGCTCGAGACGGCACGGCACCACATCGCGCAGTACAAGTCGATCCGCGACGTGGTTGCCAACGGCACCGTTTATCAGCTCGGCGCCGGCCTGCAGTACGTCGGCGCCGACCGGTCGGTGGTGTTTCTGTGGGAGACGGGTGACGGCAACGTGCGCGGGACGTTGCCGACCAGGCCGCGCCGCGTGCCGCTCGTCCAGCTGGACCCCGCGACGAACTACCGGGTGGGAGACGAGGTCCACCCGGGCAGCTACCTGCTGCAGGCCGGCGTCCGCTGGGACGGCTCGGCCGACTCGAACTGCCTGGTCGTCGAAGCACTCGACTGACCGTTCCGCTCAACGGCAGCAAAGGACAACAGATGAAGCGACTATCCGCATTGCTTGCGGCGGCCCTGGTGAGCGCCTCGCTCGTCACCACCACGACAACCTCGGCCAGTGCGACCGGCGTGACCGCGGCGCAGCCCCAGGCCGACGTGCCCAGCCCCACGCCGTACATGGGCTGGAACACGTACTACGGTCTCGCCGGCGACTTCACCGAGGACTCGGTCAAGTCGGTGGCCGACTCGATGGTGAGCCGAGGGCTCGCGAAGGCCGGCTACGACATCGTCTGGCTGGACGGGGGCTGGCAGGCCGACGTACCGCGGAGTGCGGCCGGCGACCTGCAGCCGAACCCGGCCAAGTTCCCGAACGGGCTCGAGCCGCTCGTCGACTACATCCACAGCTTGGGACTCAAGGCCGGTATCTACACCGACGCCGGTCCGTACATCCCGGGCAAGTGTGGTCTCGGCAGCGGTGGTTACTACCAGCGCGACGCGGACCAGTTCGCGGCCTGGGGGTTCGACGCGGTGAAGGTCGACTACCTTTGCGGGATCGCGGCCGACCTGGACCCGAAGACGGTGTTCACCGAGTTCGCCCAGGCGTTGCGGAACAACGCCAGCAACCGGCCGATGATCTTCAACCTGTGCAACCCGGTGACGTCGCCGGACTGGGGCAACTACCCGGAGTCCCAGCAGTCGATCAACTCGTGGACGTACGCGCCCGGGATCGCGCAGTCGTGGCGGACGTACACCGACGTCGGGTTCCTCGGTGACATCAAGTTCAAGGACGTGCTGCGCAACTACGACGCCAACGCGCGGCACCCCGAGGTGGTCAGGCCGGGTGCGTTCAGCGACCCCGACTACCTCGGACCTGAGCTCGGCATGACGGACGAGGAGTTCCGCAGTCAGTTCACGCTGTGGGCCGTGGCCGCGGCGCCGCTCGTCATCGGCAGCGACGTACGCAAGCTGAGTGCGACCTCGATCGCCACCCTGACCGACCCCGACGTGATCGCGATCAACCAGGACAAGGCCGCGGTTCAGGCGGTCCGTGTCGGTGCCGCGGGTACGACGGAGACGTGGGTCAAGCGACTCGCGGACGGCAGCCGGGCGGTCGTGCTGCTGAACCGTGGCGACTCCGCGAAGACGATCACCACGACGGCAGGCGCGGTCGGCCTGAGCGGGGACCGGTTCACGCTGAAGAACGCGTGGACCAACGCGGTGACCGAGAGCGCGGGCACGATCAGCGCGGCGGTTCCGGCCCACGGTACGGCGCTCTTCCGCGTGCAGCCCGCCACGGGTCTGCCGGCCATCCCGCACGTGACCGCCGGGATTCCGCAGGTGACCAAGGTCGGGACCGACGCACAGCCCGAGGGAGTTGCGCCGGTGGTTGCCGGTGGCGACGAGCTGACAGTTCAGGTTGCCGTCCGCAACGACGGCGTGCTGCCAGTGTTCAAGCCGGCCGTGAAGGTTGCCGGTGGCACCGGGTGGACGGTGAAGGCGTTGACCAAGTCCCCGGGCCTGCTCGCCAGCGGTCAGCAGGCGACGTTCGCCTTCACTGTGAAGCTTCCCGCCGGCGCCCCGGCCGGGTCCGCGAGTCTCACAGCGACGACGTCGTACGAGACCCTCGGGTACGGCGTCCAGCGGCAGACAACCGTGTCGCCGGTGATCGTCGCGCCGGAACCGCCGGACGGTACGGTCGCGCTCTCGCACCACGACTGGATCAGCGCGACCAGCGGCTGGATGTCGCCGACGATCGACGAGAGTGTCGGTGGTGGCAACCCGATCAAGCTGGTCGGCACGACGTACGCGACCGGGATCGGGGTGGCGTCGCCGTCGACCGTGCGGTACTACCTGGGCAAGGCGTGCACGCGGCTGACCGGAGTGGTCGGGATCGACGACGCCGTACGCAACGTCGGGCCGGAGGGTGGTACGGCGACGTTCCAGGTGATCGGTGACGGGAAGGTGCTGTACGACAGCGGGGTCGTGGACCGCGACAACCGAAGTCGATCGACGTCGACCTGACCGGCGTACGCGTCCTCGACCTCTTCGTCGGCGACGCCGGCGACGGCGGCTACAACGACCGAGCCGACTGGGCCGACCCAACGGCAACCTGCTAGGCCCGCATTCGAGGGGATAACCCCTGAGCTTGTCCCTTCTCCCTCCGTATACGAGGGGAGATGGGACAACGCG
The DNA here is from genome assembly GCF_040653975.1 of Kribbella sp. NPDC050820. Classification (NCBI taxonomy): domain Bacteria; kingdom Bacillati; phylum Actinomycetota; class Actinomycetes; order Propionibacteriales; family Kribbellaceae; genus Kribbella; species Kribbella sp. NPDC050820. Next base: position 162 of record NZ_JBFAHB010000032.1, on the reverse strand, counting down.
AGGGGTTATCCGGCTCTTGTGACTGATGTGTGGTTGGTATGGCGGGTGTGCTGGTCTGGCTGGGCCGTGGGTGAGTCTGCGGTGGCGGCGAGACGGGAGGGCATGCATTTCGACAGGTAGTGCCGGGTCGACGGTGGTGCGGTTGAGCGCCGTCGGGTCGGC